>JBJOMQ010000058.1:0-12885 GCA_046052275.1 Actinomycetota bacterium
TCGATCATGCGCATGGGCGAGAAGGGCTCGATGGCGATCGAGGCCGTCTCCACCGGCGCCCTCGCACTCGACGTCGCCCTCGGCGTCGGCGGACTGCCACGGGGCCGCGTCATCGAGATCTTCGGCCCGGAGTCGTCCGGCAAGTCCACCCTCGCCATGCATGTCGTGGCCGAGGCACAGCGCAACGGCGGCATCTGCGCCTATGTCGATGCCGAGCACGCCATGGATCCGGTGTACGCCAAGGCCATCGGCGTCGACATCGACCAGCTGCTCATCAGCCAGCCCGACACCGGCGAGCAGGCGCTCGAGATCGCCGACATGCTCATCCGCTCGGGTGCGCTCGACGTGGTGGTCATCGACTCGGTGGCGGCCCTCACGCCCCGTGCCGAGATCGAGGGCGAGATGGGCGACAGCCACGTCGGCCTGCAGGCCCGCCTCATGAGCCAGGCGCTGCGCAAGCTCACCGGCAGCCTCAACCGCACCAAGACCATCGCCATCTTCATCAACCAGCTGCGCGAGAAGATCGGCGTCATGTTCGGCTCGCCGGAGACCACGCCCGGCGGCCGCGCCCTCAAGTTCTACTCATCGGTCCGGCTCGACATTCGTCGTATCGAGAGCATCAAGGACGGCGCCGAGGTCGTGGGCTCGCGTACGCGAGTCAAGGTGGTAAAGAACAAGGTGGCACCGCCCTTCAAGCAGGCTGAGTTCGACATCATGTACGGCAAGGGCATCAGCCGCGAGGGCTCGCTGCTCGACATGGCCGTCGACATGGGCATCGTGAAGAAATCGGGTGCGTGGTTCACCTACGACGGTGAGCAGCTCGGTCAAGGCCGGGAGAACGCCAAGTCGTACCTCGCCGACAACCCGCAGATCACGGTCGAGATCTCCGAGAAGGTGCGCTCGCAGGCTGGCATCGGCGCCGACATCGACATGTCGGCCTTCACCGCCGACGACGACGAGCCGATCGAGATCGACTGACCCGGGGCTAGCCTCGGGACCATGTCCCGGCGGTACGTCGTGCGCACCTTCGGGTGCCAGATGAACGAACACGACTCCGAGCGGATCGCCGGCCTCTTCGAGGCCGACGGTCTGCTCGAAGCCGCGTCAGACGACGACGCCGACGTCATCGTGCTGAACACCTGCTGCATTCGCGAGAACGCCGACAACCGCCTCTATGGCAACCTCGGCGAACTGCGTCGATGGAAGGCGGCCAGGGACGGACGCCAGATCGTGGTCGCCGGGTGCCTCGCGCAGAAGGACCGCGACGTGGTGGGCGAGAAGGCCCCAAGGGTAGACGTCGTGCTGGGCACGCACAACGTGCACCGTGCCGCCGAGTTGCTGCAGGAAGCGGGCGGGCAGCCTGGTCGGCCGCTGGTCGAGATCCTCGACGAGGCGGTCATCGACGACCACGCCCAGTTCCCCAGTGCCCTGCCGGCACGGCGAGAGGTCGACCATGCGGCGTGGGTCACCATCCAGATCGGCTGCGACAACAATTGCGCGTTCTGCATCGTGCCGTCCGTGCGCGGCGTCGAGATGAGTCGCCCCTTTGCCGAGGTCGTGTCTGAGGTGCAGGCGCTCGCCGCTGACGGGGTCACCGAGGTGACGCTGCTGGGCCAGAACGTCAACAGCTATGGACGCGACCTGCAACTCGCCGCGCGGCAGGGTGGCGACGACTCGGCGCGAGTGCGGCCGCTGTTCGCCGACCTGCTGCGGGCAGTTGGCGCAGTGCCGGGAATCCGCCGGGTTCGCTACACCAGCCCGCACCCCAAGGACATGCGCCCCGACACGTTCGCGGCGATGGCCGAGACCCCGGCAGTGTGCGAGCACCTGCACTATCCGCTGCAGTCCGGCAGCGACCGTGTGCTGGCGGCAATGCACCGCGGCTACACGGCACATCGATACCTGGAACGGCTCGGCGAAGCCCGGCTGGCGATACCCGACCTGGCGGTCAGCACCGACATCATCGTCGGCTTCCCCGGCGAGACCGACGACGACTTCGCCGCCACGCTCGATGTTGCCGCAGCCGCCGAGTACGACTACGCCTACACCTTCGTCTACTCGCCGCGTCCGGGCACCGAGGCAGCCACACTCGAGCACCTCTTCGTCGAGCCCGCGGTCGCTGCCGAGCGCTTCCAGCGCCTGCGAGTGGTGGTCGAGCGGAGCGCGCTCGCCAAGCACCTCGCACGTGTGGGCCGCATCGAGGAAGCCGTCGTCGAGGGCCCGAGCAAGAAAGACCCGTCAGTGCTCACGGCACGAACCCGCCAGAACAAGGTGGTGCACTTCGCGCCGCTGCACCCACTGCGTCCCGGCACCTATGTGAACGTCGAGGTGACGTCGGCGGCGCCGCACCACCTGATGGGCCGCATGCTCGACGTGGTCGCCGAGCCGACGCATCGCCGCCGCATCCCCGTGATGGCAGGTTGAGCACCCCGCTCGTCGTCCTCGGCCCGACCGGCTCGGGAAAGAGCGACGTGGCAATGGCATACGCCCTGCGGCACCCCGGCACCGAGATCGTCGTCGTCGATGCCATGCAGGTGTACCGCCACATGGACATCGGCACCGCAAAGCCGTCGGCCGCCGACCGCGATGCGGTGCCGCACCACTGCCTCGACCTCGTCGACCCCGGCGACGACTTCACCGTGGCCGATCACACAGCTGCGGCCTCTGCTGCGCTGGAAGGAATCGACTCCCGCGGCAACAGGGCCCTGCTGGTGGCCGGCACCGGCCTGTACCTGCGGGCGATCACCGACCCGATGGAACTGCCGGGCCGTTGGCCCGCTGTCCGTGAGCGGCTCGAGCAGCGGGCGCAACTCGAGGGTACGGCTGCGCTGCACGCCGAGCTGGCCGACCTCGACCCGCTGGCGGCATCGCGGATGGAACCCGGCAACGAACGGCGAATCGTGAGGGCACTGGAGGTGACGCTGGGCAGCGGCCGCAGGTTCTCGTCGTTCGGGCCCGGGCTCGACGAGTACCGACCGGTTCCCTTCGAGATGGTCGGGTTGCGATGGCAACGCGACGCACTGTCCGCTCGGATCGAGGCCCGGGTGCGGAGGATGATGGACGACGGCCTCGTCGACGAGGTGGCCGGCCTCCTGCAGCGGCCAGGCGGACTGTCGAGGACTGCGTCGCAGGCGCTCGGCTACCGAGAGGTGATCGACTTGCTGGAGGGCCGTGCGACGCTCGCGGAGACCGTCGACGCCATCGCGCTGCACACGCGCCAGTACGCAGTGCGCCAGGAGCGCTGGTTCCGGCGCGACCCGCGCGTAACGTGGGTCGAGGTCCACGACGATCCGGAGAGCACCCTGCTGCCGGTCCTCGAGCGCAGATGACGACAGTTCGACTCTCAAAGTTCCACGGTCTTGGCAACGACTTCCTCGTCGCGCGGGGCGACGCGGTGAGCGCCCTCGGCGACATCGTGGCGGCAGCGAGAGACCTCTGCGACAGGCGTCGCGGAATCGGAGCCGACGGACTGTTGCTCGGCTACGACGAGCCCGGCTACACCGCCCGCATGGTGCTGATCAACGCCGACGGCTCGCGTGCCGAGATCAGCGGCAACGGCATCCGGTGCTTCGCGCATTCGCAGTGGCTCGACGACCCGACACTGGTCGAGCAGTTGATCGCCACCGATGCCGGGGAGCGCATCGTGAGCATCATCGCCGGGCCGTCCACGCGTCGAATCGACGCCACCGTCGACATGGGCGCCATCGTCCACGTCGATGCGCCCGCCGGCTGGGAGTCGCTCGAATGCGACCCGTTGCGTCCTGTCGCCCACCTCAGCGTCGGCAATCCGCACAGCGTGGTGGGGGTCGACGATGTGTCATCGGTCGACCTGCTCGACCTCGGCCGACGGGTGCCCGACGTCAACCTCGAGATCGTCGAGCCCGGGCCCGAGAACCATGCCATCACGATGCGGGTGCACGAACGCGGCGCCGGGCTTACTGATGCGTGCGGCAGCGGTGCGTGCGCAAGCGCATGGGCGGCGCGGCGGTGGGGAATGGCACGCGGCGACGAGGTGCTCGTGCACATGCCCGGTGGCGACGCGACCGTGCGCCTCGACGTACCGGCGCCCGGCCGGGCGACGCTCGTGGGGCCGTCGGAGTACGTCGGCACCGTCGTGGTCGAGCGATGACGACTCCCTACAACGAGGCCCTTGGCGCAACGCTGATCGAGCGAACCAAGCGAGAGCGGATCGTCGCTGTGGGCGTGACGCTTCCCGGCCACACCGACGAGCACACCGAGGCAGGCCTCGACGAGCTCGAACTCCTCATCGACACCGCAGGCGCCGACGTGGTGTCGAGGCTCGTCCAGCGCCGCGACGCTCCCGATCACACCTGGTACATCGGAAAGGGCAAGGCCGACGAACTGCGCGAGATCTGCCTGGCCGTCGACGCCGACACCGTGGTCTTCGACAACGAGCTCTCGCCCGCACAGCAGTACAACCTCGAGAAGATGCTGGGACGGACAGCGCTCGACCGCACGGCGGTGATCCTCGACATCTTCGCCCAGAACGCGCACACGCTCGAGGGCAAGGCGCAGGTCGAGCTCGCCCTGCTGCGCTACCGCCTGCCCCGGCTGCGTCGGGGCGCCACGGCCCGCCTCAGCCAGCAGCGCGGCGGCATCGGTGGCCGGTTCGGCAGCGGCGAGACCAAGCTCGAGGTCGACCGCCGGCGCATCATGCGTCGCATCTCGACGCTCGAGGGCGAACTGCGCCACCTGCAGCAGACCCGCGACCTGCAGCGCAAGGGTCGCCAGCGCAGCGGACTCGCTGCCGTCACGATCGTCGGCTACACGAACGCGGGGAAGTCGTCGCTGCTGAACCGGCTCACGCAGGCTGGAGTGCTGGCCGAGAACCGGCTGTTTGCGACCCTCGACCCCACCACCCGGCGGCTCTCGCTGCCGGGTGGTGAGCCGGTGCTGCTGACCGACACGGTGGGCTTCGTGCGGCGCCTGCCGCACGGCCTCGTCGAGGCGTTCAAGAGCACGCTCGAGGTGGCCACGGCCGCTGACTTCTTGGTGCACGTGGTCGACAGCGCGGCCCCTGATCCCGAGGGACAGATCGAGGCCGTGCGCGAGGTGCTGCGTGAGATCGGGGCCGACGGCGTGCCCGAGCTGCTCGTGTTCAACAAGTGCGACATCGCTGCCGCGGTGTCGGCCGACCTGGTGGCCCGCAATCCCGGCTCGGTGGCCGTGAGCGCGCATGCCGGCGAGGGGATCGACGTGTTCCTGCGCACGCTCGGAGACCGGCTCCGTGCGATCGCCAGCGTGGTGGAACTGCTGGTGCCCTACGAGCGGGGCGACGTGCTCGCGGCGGTGCACCGCGAGGGCGAGGTGGTGAGCACCTTCCACGACGACGGGGGAGTGCGCGTTCGCGCCCGACTGTCGGACGCGTCGGCGGGCCGCCTTGCCGCCTACGTGGTGGCCGACGGAGACGGCGATGGGCGATGATGGTCGGCGCATGACCGAACCCGCAGGCTTCGTGCCGCCCCCGTATCCCTACGACCGGCTCGACCGCCTGGCGCCCCTTGCCAAGGCCCTCGATGGGGGAATGGTCGACCTGTCGATCGGCACCCCCTGCGACCCGCCTCCGGCTGCGGTGGTGGCGATGCTGTCGGCGAGCGACAGCGAGCGCGGGTACCCGCCGTCGATCGGCACCGACGTGCTGCGCTCGGCGATCAGGTCGTGGCTCGACCGCCGATTCGGCATCGACCTGCCGACGTCGCAGATCGCAGCGTGCATCGGCACCAAGGAGTTCGTCGCCACCACCCCGCAGTACCTGCGGTTGCGCACGCCGTCGCGCGACACCGTGCTGTTCCCTGCCGTCGCGTATCCCACCTACGAGATGGGGGCGGTGCTCGGTGGGTGCCGTGCGGTGGCCGTGCCGGTGCGGGCTGATGGCTCGCTCGCCCTCGACCTCGTCGACCCGGCCGATGCGGCACGTGCGGTGATGCTGTGGGTGAACAGCCCCTCGAACCCCACAGGGATGGTGAGCGACCTCCGCGAGGCCGCCGCATGGGGTCGGCGCCACGGCGTACCGGTGTTCAGCGACGAGTGCTACATCGAGTTCGTGTGGGACGGCACCCCGCATTCGATCCTCGAGACCGGCGTCGACGGCGTGGTGGCAGTCCACTCGCTCTCGAAGCGCTCGAACCTTGCCGGGCTGCGCGTCGGCTTCTACGCCGGCGACGCCGAACTGGTCGGCTACCTGCGCGAGGTGCGCAAGCACGTCGGGATGCTCGTCCCCGGCCCGGCTCAGGCGGCCGGCGCGGTGGCGCTCGCCGACGACGAGCACGTGATCGCCCAGCGCGATCGCTATCGGTGGCGCCTCGAGCATCTTGCGGCAGCGCTCGGGCGGTGGGCGGGCATCGACGTGCCGCTGCCTGCCGGCGGGTTCTACCTGTGGTTCGACGCCGGCGATGGCTGGGCGTTCGCCGAGCGCCTGGCACGCGAGGGCGGAGCCCTCGTGAGCCCGGGCGACTTCTACGGCGCCGGCGGATCGCAGAACGTGCGGGCGGCGGTGGTGCAGCCCCACGACCGCATCGAGTTGGTGGCACGGCGCCTGGGCACTGGCTGATGCCGATGCCGCCGCCTGGGCCGTCGAGCCCCAGTCCGCCCCCGTCGTGGCCGCCACCCGCCGGCCACTGGCAGCCGCCGGCGTATCCGCCGCCCGGCGGGAGTCTCCCGTCTCCTCGTCCCGAGCTGCCGCCGCCTGGGTGGACGCCGCCCGGCCCGTTCGTGCCGCCTCGACTCGGCGCTCCGCCTTCGCCGCGACGGCGTCGGGCCATCGCCGGTATCGCAGTGATCGCCGGTGGGGCAGTGACCGGCCTCGTCATGTTGGGAATTGCGATGTGGAGCGCGAACGCGGCGCTCGGCGACTTCGCCCGTGCACCTGCTGGCTGCACCACCGTGCTCGAGTTCGACCGTGCTGGCGACTACTCGGTGATCGTCGAGACGAGTGGCGAGATGCCGCAACTGCCGGGCGACTGCCCGTGGAGCGGTGAGTTCGAGTATGAGGGCAGCGTCGGCGACCTGCCGCTGCGGATGGTCGACCCGTCGGCCGCCGATGTGGCGATCACGCCGTCTGGGGGGACGCTGCGCTACGACCTGCCGTGGCGCACGGGACAGTCGGTCGGCACCGTGGCCATCGAACGTCCGGGCGAGTACCGGCTGACGGTCGGCTGGACAGGAACTCCCGCAGTGGTTGCGGTCGGGCGCTGGCCGGTGGGTGACGTGGTGGCGTGGGCGCTGGGCGGCATCGGTGTCGGCATCGTGGCGCTGGCCGCAGGAATCTGGCTGCTGGTAGCCGGCAGACGCACGCCGCCACGTCCGTAGCGGCAGTCCGTAGCGGCTGGCCGAGCGGTCAGAGGCGGCGCATCACCGTGACAACGCGACCGAAGATCTGCACCTCGTCGGCGCCGAATTCCATCGGCGAAAGGCGCGGGTTGGCGGGCACCAGGGTGACAGCCGCGCCCTTGCGCCGGTACGTCTTCACCGTCGCCTCCTCGCCCGGGATGCCGGCGATGACGACGTCGCCGTTCTCTGCAGTGGTCTGGGCTCGGGCGACGACAAAGTCGCCGTCCATGATGCCGAGCTCGATCATCGAGTCGCCGCGGACGCGCAGCATGAACAACTCGCCGCCCGTTCCGGTGAAGTCCTCCGGGAGCGGGAACAGGTCTTCGACGTTCTCCTGGGCGAGCACGTCGGTGCCGGCAGCGACGTCGCCCACGAGCGGCACGTGGCGGACTGGCCTGCGCTCCATCACGGCATCGGAGGACGGATCCCAGCGGACTTCGATGGCACGGGGCTTGGTGGGGTCGCGGCGCAGGTAGCCCATGCGCTGCAGTGACTCGAGGTGGCTGTGCACGGTGGACGGCGAGGTGAGGCCGACCACCTCGCCGATCTCGCGCACGCTCGGCGGGTAGCCCTTGGTGCGCATCGACTCCTCGATGACCTCGAGGATGCCGCGCTGGCGGTCGGTGAGCTTGTCGGTAGGTGCCATGCGGGGCAGCGTACACGTGTTCGGAGGAGGGGTCAAACATCCGTTCGTGCAACAGGTGTTCGACAAACTTCGCTCGAGGGGTTGTCATCGAACGTCCGTTCTGGCAGAGTACGAACACTCGTTCGTGCAACAGGTGTTCGGCCGACGCAAGGTTCGGCATCACACCCCTCAGAAAGGATGTCGACCATGACCGCCACCCTCGCCAGCGACTTCTCCCACTACCAGTACTCGGGCTATTCATGCGCCGAGCGGGGCGCCGCTCGCAACGGCGGTACGGGCAACCGTCATCGCTCATCCCGGCCTGTCGGGGCCGACAGCTCAGCTCGCCGGCAGCGTGGCGGCAGCGTGCTCGGTGCCGCTCAGGCCTACGACGTCCGCCTTCCCCGGCGACTCACCGCTCCCGCCGGCCGAGGTGCCGGCCCCAGCGGCGTCTCGCACCGGACCGCCGAGCGGGCGGCCGTCACCGTCATTCACATGCGTCGCCGAGTCGTGGCGGCGCTGGCCTTCACCGGCACGATGCTGCTGCTGTGGCTCGGTGCGGGCACCGTCCTGGCGAACCGGGGAGACGACCCTGCCTCCGTCTCCCCGGTTCGTCCAGGGGCCACGCACATCGCCCAGCCCGGCGAGTCGCTGTGGACCATTGCCGAGCAGCACCGCGGCACCACCGACATCGTGGTGTACGTCGAGGAGCTCATCGACCTGAACGGTGGCGAGGCCGGCATCCAGGTCGGCCAGGCCGTCCGGCTTCCCTGAGCAGCAGCCGTGCCGGCGGGGGCATCGCCCGATGGGTGCGTTCCCGGCATCCGAGTACGATTCTCGGGGTGTTCTGCCCCCGCTGCCGCGCCGACGACACCAAGGTCATCGACTCGCGCCTCGCTGACGAGGGTTGCTCGATCCGCCGGCGCCGCGTGTGCGGCGCCTGCTCACACCGCTTCACCACCTATGAGCGCATCGAGGAGCTGCCGCTGATGGTGGTGAAGTCGAGCGGTGGCCGCGAGCCATTCGACCGGCGCAAGGTGGTCTCCGGGATCGCCGCCGCCTGCAAAGGGCGGCCGGTCACGTCCGAGCAGATCGACATGATGGCCGAGGAGATCGAAGAGCAGGTGCGACTCATTGGCACCGAGGTGCCGTCGAGCGCGATCGGCGTCGAGGTGCTCGACCGACTTCGCGCTGTCGACGAGGTCGCCTACCTGCGATTCGCGAGCGTCTACAAGGGCTTCGACGGCGCCGCCGATTTCCGGCGCGAACTCGTACTGCTCGAGAAACTGCAGCGCTCGTGAGCCCAGTCTGCCGCCGGCTGGTGCCTGGCCGTGCGATGGCGGCGGCCGCAGCAGCGTTGGCGCTCGCCGCGTGCAGCAGCACATCGTCGATCGACAGCGGTGCAGCGCAGGTGACCGCCACCACCGCAGCCATACCGCCGACCTCGGCCCCGGCGACGTCCGCACCGACGACGGAGGCGCCGTCGACCACGGCTGCGCCCACCACCGTGCCGCTGCCGGCCGACTATCTCGGCGAGGAGGTGATCGGCACCTCGGTGGAGGGACGTCCGATCACGGCGTGGCATCGTGGCGACGACGGCGGCGTGGTGGTGCTGATCGTGGGCGTCATCCACGGTGACGAGGATGCTGGCCTTCCGATTCTCGACCGCCTCGGCCTCGAGTCGCTGCCCGACGGCCTCGACCTCTGGCTCATGCCCGCACTGAACCCCGACGGCGTCGCCAACCAGGTCCGCGGCAACGGCAACGGAGTCGACCTCAACCGGAATTTCCCCTACGACTGGGGTCCGATCGAGGAGCCGGGCCACTGGCAGTACGCCGGGACCGGTCCGGCGAGTGAGCCCGAGACGGCGGCATTTGTCGAGTTCGCCCAGCGGATCCGCCCAACGCTGACCATCTGGTATCACCAGGACCTGTTCTGCCTCACGCCGTCGAAGGGGCGCGACCGCCCCCTTCGCGAGGCGTACTCGCAGATCAGCGGCCTGCCGTTCGCCACCGTGACCGGCGGCACCTACACCGGCGTGGCCGCCACATGGGTGCGCAACGAGGTGCCCGATGCCATGTCGTTCATCGTCGAGCTCGGACCGACCGTGCCTGACGACGAACGAGAGCGGCACGTCGCGGCGGTGCTCGAGGTGTCGAGAATGCTGGTCGCGGGCGAGGTGTAGTGCATCGTCGCAGCGAACTGCGCTACGACGGGCGCAGATACCGCGCGAAGAGGAAGCCGTCATCTTCGTAGAGATGGTCGAGGCGCAGCGAGCGCACGGCTTCTGGGGCGCCGCGTGTGAGCCGGCCGCCGTCGCCGCCGGCGAGGCGGGGCGACCACGTGACGTTCACCTCGTCGACGAGGTCGGCAGCGGTGAGCAGGCCGTTCACCGTGGGGCCGCCCTCGGCGAGCACGGTGGCGGCGTCGAATGAGGCGACGGCGCGGGCGAGGTCGGGTGTTCCGTGCCCGACGCGCAGTGACCGCACGGGCACCGACGGCCCGTCGGCGGGCAGCAGCAGCATCACCCTGTCGGACTGCCAGAAGCGTTCCTCGAAGGTGAAGTCGGCGCTCCTCGACACGACGACGAACAGTGGGCCGTCGGCACGCGGCGGCCCGTAGCCGTCGGCGCGCACCGTGCGCGCCCCGACGAGGACCACGTCGGCGAGCGACCGCAGGGTGAGCAGCACCTGCTGGTCGACCGGATTGGAGAGTGCTCGCGAGTTCTCGGCGACTGACGTGGAACCGTCGATGCTCGAGACCATGCAGAGCGACACCCACGGCCGGTTCGGGTGCCTCGGCCGATCGCCGGCGCAGGCATCGGCGACGGAGATGTCGGCCTCCGGGTGCGGGAACAGGCGGCGCATCTCTGAGAGGATGCCATCTGCAGTCGCCAACCGCGCCGATGGAGGCTCATGGACGGCACCGAACGAGTCGCATACCGAACCTGCCCGCTCTGCGAGGCGACGTGCGGTCTCGAGATCACCGTGCGCAACGGCGCGGTCACACGCATCCGCGGCGACCGCGACGACGTCTTCAGCGCCGGGTTCCTGTGCCCGAAGGGGACGGCGCTCGGGCACCTCCACGACGATCCCGACCGGATCCGCCAGCCCCTGGTGCGGCGCAATGGCCGCCACGAGACGGCAACGTGGGACGAGGCGTGGCAGGTGGTCGCCGACAGGCTCGGCGCGGTGATCGAACAGCACGGCCGCGAGGCAGTCGGTGTCTACCTCGGCAATCCCGGCGCGCACAGCCTGTCGGCGATGCTCTACAACCGCTCGCTCGTGCAGGGACTCGGCACGCGCCGGCGCTTCAGCGCATCGACGGTCGACCAGATGCCGCGCCAGGTGGCCGCTGCCTACGTGTTCGGCACGGCGGTGTCGGTGCCGGTTCCCGACCTCGACCGGGCGCATCTCGTCGTGCTGATGGGCGCGAATCCCTACGCCTCGAACGGAAGCCTCTGCACTGCCCCTGACTTCCCGGGTCGCCTCGAGGCGCTGCGCGCCCGCGGCGGTCGGGTGGTGGTGGTCGACCCTCGCCGAACCCGGACGGCCGACCACGCCGACTGGTGGCTGCCGATCCGGCCTGGAACCGATGCGCTGCTGTTGGCCGCCATGGTGACGGCCCTCGCGCAGGACGGCCGCATCGAGCCCGGCCGCCGGGTGGCCCCGCTGGTGCGCGGCCTCAACGAGGTGGTCGCCGCTCTTTCGGCGTTCACGCCCGAGTCGGTAGCCGCTGCAACAGGACTCGACGCTGGCGACATCCGTCGCCTGGCACACGACCTGGCCGATACTCCGTCGGGCAGCGTGTACGGGCGCATCGGCACGACCACCACCGAGTTCGGCACCGTCGCCTCGTGGCTCATCGACGTCGTGAACATCGCCACCGGCAACCTCGACCGAGTGGGCGGAGCGATGTTCACCACACCGGTGGCGGGCAGCCCCACCACCCGCGGCACGCCGCGCACCGGGCGCGGCTTCGCCGTCGGACGCAGTTCGACAGCGGCACGCGGGCTGCCCGAGGTGATGGGCGAGTACCCCGCCGCAGCGATGGCCGACGAGATCGCCGCTGCGGGCGGCGAGTCGATGCGGGCGCTCGTGACGGTGGCCGGAAACCCGGTGCTCAGCACGCCCAACAGCGACCAGCTCGAGCGGGCGCTCGAACAGCTCGACTTCATGGTCAGCGTCGACATGTACCTCAACGAGACCACACGGCACGCCGACGTGATCCTGCCGCCGCCCTCGCAACTCCAGCGCAGCCACTACGACGTGGCGCTGTACCAGTTCGCGGTGCGGTCGGTGGCCAACTACAGCGAGGCAGTGCTGCCACTCGACGACGGGCAGCCTGACGAATGGGAGATCCTCGCCCGACTCGGGCTGCTGGCAGCTGGCGCCGGTGCCGATGCCGACCCTGCTGTCGCTGACGATCTGATGGCCAGCGGCCTGCTGCAACACGCCGTGGCCGACCCGTCATCGGCGGTACATGGGCGCGATGTCGAGGAACTGCTCGCCGATCTCGAGCCTCGTCGCGGGCCGGAGCGGCTGCTCGACGTGATGCTGCAGACCGGCCCGTTTGGAGCCGGATTCGGAGCACGCCCCGGCGGCGCCAGCCTCGACCTGCTGCTGGCCAATCCGCACGGTGTCGACTTCGGGGCGCTCGAGCCGCGGCTGCCCGACGTACTGCGCACGCCGAGCGGCATGATCGAGCTCGACCACCCGGTGCTGATGGCCGACCTCGGACGGCTCGCCGCCGCCGTGCCCGAACTCGAGCAGCGGGAGTTGGTGCTGGTCGGGCGCCGTCACCTGCGCAGCAACAACTCGTGGATGCACAACATGCGCGTGCTCGTGAAGGGCCGTCCGCGGTGCACCCTGCAGGTGCACCCTGACGATGCGGCCCGGCTCGGACTGCGC
>JBJOMQ010000059.1:0-12876 GCA_046052275.1 Actinomycetota bacterium
GCCAGCATCGCCACGAGGTCGTCGGCCATCGCGGCAGGGCAGCCGCCGAGCTTGGTGAGGTGGTTGTTCAGCTCGATGAGCTTCGCGATCGCCGTGTTGAAGCGAAGGTTGTCGAGTTCCTCGCGCACTGCGGCGATGGTGCGGTGCAGCACTCGGAGGGTCTCGGTGTCGGGCGCTCCGTCCAGCGTGCGGACCGCTCCGGAATCCTCGTCGACGATGTTGCGCCACACGCGCTGCAGGAAGCGGTGCACGCCGACGACGTCCTTGCTCTCCCACGGACGGCTGGCATCGAGCGGGCCCATGCTCATCAGGTACAGGCGCAGGGTGTCGGCGCCGTACTGCTCGCATACCTCGTCGGGGGCGATGGCGTTCTTCAGGCTCTTGCCCATCTTGCCGTACTCGCGGGTGACGGGCCGCCCCTCGTAGAAGTAGTTGCCGTCGCGCTGCTCGACCTGCGAGGCCTCCACGTACATCCCGCGCTCGTCCTGATAGGCGGCGGCAAGGATGTAGCCCTGGTTGAACAGCTTGTGGAATGGCTCGACCGAGCTGACATGGCCGAGGTCGTGCAGCACCTTGTGCCAGAAGCGGGCGTACAGCAGGTGCAGCACCGCGTGCTCGACGCCGCCGACGTAGAGGTCGGTGCCGCCGGGGTGGCCGGGACCCTGCGGGCCCATCCAGTACTGCTCGTTCGCCGGATCGACGAAGTGGTCGTCGTTGGTGGGATCGAGGTAACGCAGCTCGTACCAGCAGCTGCCCGCCCACTGGGGCATCACGTTGCTGTCGCGCCGGTACCGGCGTGGCCCGTCGCCGAGATCGAGCTCGAGCTCGACCCAGTCGGCGAGGCGGTCGAGCGGGCTCTCGGGGTCGCTCATCGCATCGTCAGGGTCGAAGGTGCGCGGCGAGAACTGGTCGGTGTCGGGCAGCAGCACCGGCAGGGCCGAGTCGGGCAGCGCATGCGGGCTGCCGTGCTCGTCGTAGACGATGGGGAACGGCTCGCCCCAGTAGCGCTGGCGGCTGAACAGCCAGTCGCGCAACTTGTAGGTGACGGTGGCGTGACCGTGGCCGTGAGCTTCGAGCCAGCCGTTCATCAGGCGCTTCGCCTCGGCTACCGAGTCGATGCCGTCGAGTGAGAGCGACTCGTTGGTGCTGTTCACGTAGGGGGCGTCGCCGACGAACGCGTCGGCCCATGACGACGTGTCGAGCGAGCGGTCGGCGGGCTGCTGGATGGCGACGATCGGCAGGCCGAACGTGCGGGCGAACTCGAAGTCGCGCTCATCGCCGCACGGGACGGCCATGATGGCGCCGGTGCCGTAGCCCATCAGCACGTAGTCGGCGATCCACACCGGCACCTGCTGGCCGTTCACCGGGTTGACGGCATGGCCTCCGGTGAACACACCGGTCTTCTCGCGTCCCTCGTCCTGGCGGTCGACGTCCTTCTTGGCCTGGGCGGCGCGCCGATAGGCAGCCACGGCATCGGCCTGCGCGGGCGTGGTGAGCGCGTCGACGAGTGGATGCTCGGGCGCGAGCACCATGAACGTGGCGCCGAAGAGCGTGTCGGGACGCGTGGTGAACACCGTGATGCGGCCGGCCGGCGACTCGAAGTGCACGGTGGCGCCCTCGCTACGGCCGATCCAGTTGCGCTGCATCGCCTTGATGGCGTCGGTCCAGTCGAGCAGATCGAGGTCGTCGATGAGGCGGTCGGCGTATGCCGTGATGCGCATCATCCACTGGCGCATGTTGCGCTTGAAGACGGGGAAGTTGCCGCGGTCGCTGCGCCCGTCGGCAGTGACCTCTTCGTTGGCCACTACGGTGCCGAGGCCGGGGCACCAGTTCACCGGGGCGTCGCTCACGTACGCGAGGCGCCACTGGTCGAGCTCGGCGCGGCGCTGCGGGGATGTCATCGTCGCCCAGTCGCCGGTGCGCGCCGTGCGGACGCCTGCATCAAGTTCGGCGACGAGCTCGTCGATGCGGCGGGCCTGCTTGCGGTCGGGGTCGAACCACGCATTGAAGATCTGCAGGAAGATCCACTGGGTCCAGCGGTAGTAGTCGGGATCGGTGGTGCTGATGCTGCGTCGGCGATCGTGGCTGAGGCCCAGACGCCGCAGCTGGGCGCGGATGTTGGCGATGTTCTGGTCGGTGGTGATGGCCGGGTGCTGGCCGGTCTGTACGGCGTACTGCTCGGCGGGAAGGCCGAAGGCATCGAATCCCATCGTGTACAGCACGTTGTGGCCCGTCATGCGCATGTAGCGGGCGTAGATGTCGGTGGCCGTGAAGCCGAGCGGATGCCCCATGTGCAGGCCGGCCCCGCTCGGATACGGGAACATGTCGAGGATGAACCTCTTCGGCCTGCTGCCCACGGCGGCGGCGTCGGCGAGGGGACCGGCGGGATTGGGCGTGTCGAAGGTGCCCTCGGCATCCCATCGGTCGTGCCAGCGCGCCTCGATCACCCCTGCGAGCGCGCCGGTGTAGCGGTGGGCGGGCGTGTCGGCGGTCGAGTCGGGCGTGCTCATCGGGGGCCGAGTCTACGGAACAGCGCCGATGCAGGCCCTGAACGGGCAGTGCGGCCGCGGCCGCGCTGATGCCGGTCGGGTGGTCGGCCGGACGCCCGCACTAGGTTGATCCCCATGGCCGACAGCATCGTCGAGCGGCTCGTTGCCGCTGCCGAGCGCCCCACGGGGGTGCGGTTCGTGGGGCACAGCGTGCTGCCCGCCGACTGCGCCGAGGGAAGCGTCTTCGTGCCGTGGGCGCAGGTGCAGCGCGATGCCCAGGTGGTCGCGGCAGCGCTGCAGGCTCGCGGCCTGGTGCCGGGCGACCACGTGGCAATCCTTGGTCCGACGTCGCGGCCGCTCATCACCATCATCCGCGGCTGCTGGCTGGCCGGCTGCGCCAGCATGGTGCTGCCGCTGCCGATGCGTATGGGCTCGCTCGAGTCGTTCATCGAGGGCACCCGCTCGCGCATCCGCCACGGTGACGCCAAGCTGGTGCTCATCGATGAACTCCTCGCCGGCTTCTACGAGTCGGCGCCGGGTGATCCGCCGATCGAGCCGATGGCGTCGGTGCTGCCGGGTGCCGAGGGCGCGCCGTCGCCCGAGGCATGGGTGCGGCCCGACGACGACCCCGACCGCCTCGTGATCCTGCAGTACACGAGTGGCTCCACCAGCGAGCCCAAGGGAGTGATGATCCCCGACCGGGTGCTGCGCGCCAACATCGACGCCTGCTCGGCAGCGGCGTCGCTCACTGCCGACGAGGTGATGGTGAGTTGGCTGCCGCTCTACCACGACATGGGCCTCGTCGGATTCCTGTCGATCCCGATGACCGCGGGCGTGCAACTCGTGCAGGCCGCGCCGCAGGACTTCCTCGCCAAGCCGGGGGCGTGGCTGCAGTGGATCAGCGACTGGCACGGCACCGCCACCGCTGGGCCCAACTTCGCATGGGTGCTGGCGACGAGGGCGCTCGGCCGCATGGAGGGCCTCGACCTGTCGTCGCTCACGCTGGCTCTCAGCGGCGCCGAACCTGTCGACCCGAACGCGGTCGAGGCCTTCGTCGCTGCGGCGTCGCGGTTCGGCTTCCGCGCCGAGGGGGTGTTCCCGGCGTTCGGCATGGCCGAGGTGGCCATCGGCGGCTCGTTCCCGCCCCGCAACCGAGGAATGCGCACCGACTCGGTCGACCGCATCGCGCTCGAGCGCGAGCGGGTGGCGCGGCCGATGCGCATCGAGGACGCCGACGAGGAGCTCGACGTGCGCCGGCTGCCGTTGCTCGGCACTGCGGTGCCGGGTCTCGAGATGAAGGTCGTCGATCCCGAGACGTACGTCGAGTTGCCCGAGCGCGCCGTGGGCGAGCTGCTGCTGCGCGGCACCTCGGTGACACCCGGCTACTACAAGCGCCCCGACGCAACGGCGGCGCTCTTCCGCGACGGATGGCTGTGCACCGGCGACCTTGCCTACATGGTCGACGGCGAGCTCGTGCTGTGCGGCCGCATCAAGGACGTCATCATCGTCGGCGGTCGCAACGTCTTCCCCGAGGACATCGAGCGTGCCGTCGGCGTGCTCGACGGCGTGCGTGCTGGCAATGTCATTGCCTTCGGCGTCGAGGGCTACAAGGGCAAGGAGAGCGTCGTGGTGGTGGCCGAGGTACGCGCCGACGACATCGAGGCCGTTCGCCACGCCGTGCACCACCGCACGCTCGACGTGTGCGGGCTGCCGCCGCGCGATGTCATGCTGGTGCGGCCAGGCACGCTGCCGAAGACATCGAGCGGAAAGCTGCAGCGGGCCAAGTGCCGCGAGCTGTACCTTGCCGAGCAACTGGAACTCGTGGAGGGATGATGAAGGTCGTCTACACGCCTGCGCACCTGCGGCATGATCCGCATGTCGAGTTCGAGACGTCGGTCACCCACGACCCGTGGGAGCACGTCGGCCGGGCAGAGGCAATCCGCGAGACGCTCGCCACCGATGCCCGGTTCCAGTTCGTGTCGCCCACCGAGTGGGGCACTGCTCCGATCGAGGCGGTGCACGACCCGGGGCTGCTCCGCTTCCTGTCGGAGGGATGGGCCCTCTACAACTCGAAGCATCCCGGCACCCGCGAGGTGGTGCCCGATGTGTTCTACCGACCAGCACTCCGCGACAAGATGAGTCCCGGACGCGAGCCCGAGAGCATCAACGGGCGGGTCGGCTACTGGTGCTTCGAGACGACGACGCCGCTCACCGAGGGCACCTATGAGGCGGCGCGCGGTGCAGTCGACACGGCGCTCACCGCAGCGTCGATGGTGCTCGGTGGCGAGCGCGCCGTCTACGGGCTCTGCCGTCCGCCAGGCCACCATGCCTCGTCGTCGCTCTACGGCGGCTACTGCTTCTTCAACAACGCTGCCGTCGCCGCCCACCATGTCGCTGCCACGACCGGCACCAAGGTGACCGTGCTCGACGTCGACTACCACCACGGCAACGGCACCCAGCAGATCTTCTACGACCGCGACGACGTGCAGTACGTGAGCCTGCACGGCGATCCGGCACGGGCCTATCCGTACTCTGTCGGCTTCGCCGACGAGACCGGCACGGGCCGCGGGCTCGGCTGCAACATCAACGTGCCGATGCCGCTGCGCGCTGATGACGACCTCTACGTGTCGGCGCTTGCCTCGACGATGGAACGCATCCGAGCCTTCGGGCCGTCGCTGCTCATCGTGTCGCTCGGCCTCGACACCTACATCACCGATCCGATCAGCGACCTTGCCGTCACCACCGACGGCATGGGCCGGTGTGGCGCGCTCGTCGCCGAGCTGGGCCTTCCCACCGTGGTGCTGCAGGAGGGCGGCTACGACGTCGCTGCACTCGGTGCCAACGTGCAGTCGTGGCTCGTCGGCCTCGAGGGCGGGCTGACGTCGTAGTCGGGTTCGCCCGGCTCAGCGGTCGGGCTCGTCGCCGTTGATCTCGGCGAGGAACGCATCGCCGTACTGCTCGAGCTTGGCCGGGCCGATGCCCTTGATGCGGGCCATGTCGGCGCGTGTGCGTGGCCGGTGCGCTGCGAGGTTGCGCAGTACCGCATCGGGGAACACCACGTAGGCCGGCTTGCCGGCAGCGAGATGGCGGCGCAGGGCGCGGAGGCGCTCGAAGAGCGGTGCATCGCCCGGTGCCACGTCGGCGGACGGCGTCGCAGTGGTCCTCCGGGTGCCGGCGCCGGTGTCTCGTTGCTGCGCCGGGCGTGACGCGGGAGGCGACGCGGTGCCCGACGACGCGCCTGGCTCAGAGCCCGACGTAGCGACCCGGTCCGGTGCCGGGGGAGTGCGGCACTCGTCGATGAACGGCGACGGCCGGTCGCCGGGCACAACGAGCACCTTCCTGCCAGCGCGTGTGATGGCAACGTGGAACAGGCGGCGCTCCTCCTCGATGTCCTCGGCGAGGCGGTGCGGGAACTGGTCGTCGGCAGCGTGGTGCACCACCACATAGGGCCACTCCTGGCCCTTCACGCGATGCACCGTGGCGAGGGTGACGCCGGCCTCGGCCTGACGCCGCTCGAGGATCCCAGCGAGCCACGGCTCGAACGACGAAGCATCGGGATGCAGCGCGGCGAGCTGGGCGAGTGCGGTGACGTCGTCGAACTGCGAGGCGCGGTTCATCCCGTGCCGGTGCCCGTCGAGGCCGGCAATGGCGGTGTCGAGCTTCGTCCGACGGTGGAGCGCGTCGAGCACTGCTGCAGTGGGGCTGCGCTCGCCGACCAGCCGCTGCAACTCGGCGATGTCATCGGCGAACTCGCGGACGGTGGCCGCATCTCGGGGAGTGTTCAGCCTGTCGGCGAGGCGGTAGAGGCCATCGAGCGACGACTGCTCGCCGACCCACTCGGCGATGCGCGGGTGCAGCGAGCGAGCAGGCCGGCGCACTGCCTCGGCGACATCGCGCGGGGTGAGTCGCTCGCCGCCGGCAGCGAGGCGGAGCCAGGCGAGCGACGCCGCAACCGATGTCCGTCCGAGGAACTCGCTGCCGACACCGCCCGACGTGGGGATGCCGCGCAGGGCGAGGGCGGCCTGCACCGGTGCGAGCAGCGAGTTGACCCGCACGAGTACTGCGACGTCGGCTGCGTCGACGCCGCGTCCGACGGCGGAGGCGACGGCATCGGCGGTGGTGGCCACCGTGTCGGCACCGGCATCAAGGTGCTCGTCCGGCTCGCCGGCCACTGCAAAGCCGTCGGCATCGGCGCGGGCCGCCACGATGCGCTTCGGAACGCGGCGCGCATTGTGGCGCAGCAGCGTGTCGGCGGCGCGCACGATGCCGCCGGGGCAGCGGTAGTTGGCCTGCAGTGGATGGTCGCCGGCACCCGGGAAGTAGCGGTCGTAGTCGATCAGCCAGCCGGGGTCGGCGCCGTTGTAGCCATAGATCGTCTGGTCGTCGTCGCCCACGCCGAACACGGCGCCGTCGGCTCCGGCGAGCAGCCGGATCAGCAGCAGGTGGGCCGGTGTCAGATCCTGGAACTCGTCGACCAGCAGCATCCGGCAGGCCCGCTGAGCGGCCGATCGAGTTGCGGGCTCGGTGAGGAGGATCTCGAGCGCCCGGTGGACCTGCTCGTCGAAGTCGAGGGCCTGGCGCCGATGCAGCTCGGCACGGAAGCGGGGCACGAAGTCTGCAAAGCCCTCGACCTCGCCGTCGTAGCGCGCCTCGATGTCGCTGGGTGATCGCAGTCCGAGCCTCGCTGCAGAGAGTGCCTCGGTCCACGTGGCGACAGGATCGGCGTTTCGCCGACGTGGGAAGCGCACGAGCTGGCTGATGATGCGCCTCACCTCGGGTTCGTCGAGCGTGGCGAGCGAGCCGGGCTGCGCCGCGAACGGCGGTCTGCCGTTGACGATGGCGAGCGCGAGCGCGTTGAGGGTGCGCACGTGGATGCCAGGAAGGTCGCCGGTGCGCTCGCGCATCTCCTCCTCGGCGCGCTTGTTGAACGCGACGAGCGTGACAGCGGACGCAGGGATACGCCACCGGCCGAGCAGATGCCGGGCGCGCTCGGTGAGTACGCGGGTCTTGCCTGAGCCAGCGGGAGCGATGATGCGTGCGGCACCCGTTGAGTGCGTGACTGCGGCGCGTTGGTCGTCGGCGAGGTCGGTGCCGACCGCGTCGTTGCTGTCGAAGGGCACGAGCGAGCCGTGCTCGATGCAGATTCGGTGCAGCACGGGCACGCCGTCGAGCGGCGGCGTGAAGCGGATCGGGCCGCCGTCGATCCAGGCTGCTGTTCCGTCGGGAAGGATGACGTCGGCGCGGTCGTCGGTACTCGGCCGCGCGCCGAGTGCCACTGCCTGTTCGATCGGTTCCCACCTGGCGACGCCCGAGCGCCAGTCGACAGCCGCGTTGCGCAGCGTTGCGGCGAGGTCGTCGGCATCGAAGCCGAACAGCACCCCAAGTTCGTGGGGCATGCGGCGCTCCCGTCCCGGTGCGGCGATGGCGGCAGCCAGGTCGGGATGGACCTCGATGACAGCGCCGGTGCGACCGGCGAGGACTTGCCGCAACTCGGCCAGCGCCGTCGTGACGTCGGTGTTGAGCACGGTGCGCGGCGCAGCGGCCCATCCCGGCGGGGCGGCATCGCCTGGGCCGACGAGCGCCAGCCGGCCGAGCGACGGGTGGCCTGGCGACACGGCGGGCATTGGCCGCACCGTACCCACGGGGTGTGCGCCGGTCAGGCGGCGCGCAGGTCGGAGAGCACCCGCGCCCAGCGGTCGGGATCGCTCCTGTAGGGCGCATAGAAGCTGATCCGCTGGATCACGTCGCCGTAGCGGCGGTGCAGCTCGGGGGCCACCTGCTCGGGTGTGCCGACCACGGCGAATGTCTCGAGGATCTCGTCGGTGATCAGATCGCCCATCGCCGCCCACTCGCCCCGCTTGCTGAGGGTGTTGAGATCGTCCTGGAGATCGCCCCAGCCGTGCAGGTCGAGCACCCCGCGATAGGCGGGCGTGCTGCCGTAGAACGCGATCTGCTGACGGGTGCCGCGGGCGGCATCGTGCATCTGCTCGTCGCTCGTCCCGGTGACGACGAAGCTGGGACCGACGATCTCGAAGCCCTCCATGGTCTTGCCTGCCTTCGCTCGTCCCCGTGCGAGCGCCGGCAGCGTGACCTCGCGGAGGTAGCGCTCGGTGGTGAATCCGTGGCAGATGAACCCGTCGCACACCTCGCCGGCCACCTCGGTCATCAGTTCGCCGACACCGGCGAGGAAGATCTTCGGCACGCCGAAACCGTCGAGGTCGGATCGATCGGGGGTGAAGAACGGCGTCATCAGCGTGTGCGTGTAGAACTCGCCGCGGAAGGCAAGTGGCGCGCCGGTGAGCCAGGTGTCCCAGATGGAGCGGATGGCGAGGATCAGTTCGCGCATGCGCGGTGCCGGATGGCTCCACTCCATGCTGAACCGCTTGGTGATGTGCGGCTTGATCTGACTGCCGAGACCAAGCACGAAGCGGCCCTTCGAGAAGGCCTGGAGGTCCCAGCCGATGTTGGCGAGCGTCATCGGATTGCGGGCGAACGCCACAGCGATCGACGTGCCGAGTTCGATCGACGCGGTGTGCTCGGCTGCGAGCAGCAGAGGGAAGAACGGATCGTGGCTCGTCTCGGCAGTCCATGCGCCGCTATAGCCGGCCGCCTCGAGCTCTTGTGCCTGGGCTGCGGCAGCGTGCAGGCTGCCGCCGATTCCTCCGTCGACCTTCATGCGGCCGACGCTAGCCGTGCGGCGCTCCGCCGGATGCTGTCGGATGGGCCGATGCGACGCCCGTCAGGTGCCGCGCTCGCGCAGGAAGCGCTCGACTTCGGCGGCGATGTCGTCGCCGCTCGGCAGCGGACCGCCCGTCAGGCCCTGCAGGTCGCCGGTGAGCGAGGCATCGTACGCGGCCTCGAGCTGGCGGATCATCGAGTGGTGGTCGTCGTTGCCGGCCACGAGCATGTCGATCCGCTCCGACTGGCTGCGCGCCTCGTCGTCGAGATGTGACGTGTCGATGCCGATCCCGGCGGTGTCGCGCAGCGCGTGCAGCAGCGCGATCGACGACGCGGGGTACGCCATTGCGCTGGCATAGTGCGGCACCTGCGCCCAGAGGCCGAGCGATGGGATTCCGGCGTCGGCAAACGAGTGCTCGAGCAGCGCTGCGGCGCCTGCCGGGGCATCGAGCGAGCTGCGCAGGTACGGCACCGATGCGACGATGTCGGCCGACGGTGAGGTGACCGACAGCCTCGGCGGGCGAGTGTGCGGTGCTGCGAACGGGTACGCGCCGAGGCCCACCATCTGCCGCGTCCCGAGCCGCACTGCGATGGAGGTGACGATCCGCGCGAACTCTCTCCAGCGCATGTCGGGCTCGGGGCCTGACAGCAGCAGCACGTCGCCGCCGTCGGCGACACGGCCCGATCGCAGTTCGAGATCGCCCCACGACAGGCGGGTGCTCACGCCGTCGCGCAGCTCCATGATCGGCCGGCGGGCGCGGTAGTCGATGAACGTGTCGCCGTCGAACGTCAGCAGCGGCTGCGCGTCGCTCGCTGCGGCAACGGCGGCAAGCGCCGCAGCGGCTGCGCCGCCGGCGTCGATCCATCCCTGCATGGCGACCACGAGCACGGGACGGTCGAGCGACGGCAGATCGCCGTGCACTTCGTACGGTTGCGAATCCATTGGTGTCTCCAGTGTCGCCTCTGTCGGCGCGGTGATGGCGAGTCGTGCCCGCCGTCAGGGCGTGGGGATCTCTGCCAGCAGCGACTCGGCAGTGGCTGCTGCCGCCTCGACCTGCTGGCGGAACGGCTCGAGCTCGCTGCGATGGCGCTCGCCCATTGCGCCGGCGAGATACCTCGAGTACACGCCTTCGAGGATGCAGGCCAGCTTCCAGTAGGCGAACGACACGTAGAACGGCAGCGACGAGAGGTCGCGACCGCTCACTGCGGCATATCGCTCGGCCAGCTCGGCCCGGTCGGGAAACCCCGGTGCCGTGGTGGCGCTGCCGACCCACGCCGACGACGAGTCGCCCGGGCCGGTCCAATACACCATCAGGAGGCCGAGGTCGGCGAGGGGATCGCCGAGCGTGCAGATCTCCCAGTCGAGGACCGCCACCACCGTGCCGTCGTCGTCAAGGATGGTGTTGTCGAGCCGGTAGTCGCCGTGGACGACCGTCGCCGGCCCCTGACGGGGGATCCTCGCAGCGAGCGCGTCGTGCACGCGGTGCACTGCGGGCAGGTCGGCGGTGTGCTGGTCGTTCCACTGCGCGTACCAGCGAGCCAGCTGGCGGGCGATGTACCCGTCGTGGCGGCCGAGGTCGGCGAGACCCGCAGCGTCGAGGTCGACGGCGTGGATGGCGGCCAGGGTGTCGACCAGCGACTCGGCTGCGTGCCGACGACGCTCAGGCGACAGGATCGCCTCGGCCGCGGCGCGGTCGCGGATGACGTGGCCGTCGACAAAGCGCATCACGTAGAACGGCGCATCATTGACAGCCGGGTCGTCGCACAGTCCCAGTGCCTCCGGCACCGGCACGGCGCTGTGGCGGAGGCCGGCGATGATCCGGTGTTCGCGGGCCATGTCGTGGGCGCGGGGGAGCAGGCGGCCGAGGGGAGGACGGCGCAGCACGTACTGCGCCCCATCGCCGCCCGCGACCCGGAAGGTGAGATTCGAGTGGCCGCCGGCGATGGTCTCGAAGCGGAACGGGGCGACCGCGCCGGGCACGTGCGCAACGAGCCACTCCGACACCTCGCGCAGCCGTATTCCCGGCGGCGTCTCGAGCGGCCCGAGCCCGGCGGCGTCGGCCGCCGGCGGCTGCTCGGCAGGCATGCCCGCACGGTACCGCCGGTATGGTGCGGGCATGGCAATCGACGTCACCGATGCGACATTCCAGGCGGAGGTCATCGAGCGTTCGAAGACGGTGCCGGTCGTCGTCGACCTGTGGGCCGAGTGGTGCGGCCCCTGCCGGCAGCTCGGCCCCATCCTCGAGAAGGTGATCGGCGCCACGAACGGCAAGGTGGTGCTCGCAAAGGTCGACACCGACAAGAACCCCGGCATCGCCCAGGCGTTCCAGGTGCAGAGCATCCCTGCCGTCTACGCCGTCCGCGACGGGCAGGTGGTCGACGGGTTCATGGGTGCGTACCCCGAGCACGTCGTGCAGGAGTTCGTCAACACGCTGCTGCCGACAGAGGGGCAGCTCACCGTGCAGGCGCTGCTCGCCGAGGGGACAGAGGGATCATTCCGTGCAGCGCTCGAGCTCGAGCCGGGCAACGAGGATGCGATCGTCGGCCTCGCCGAACTGCTCGTCGCCCGCGGCGAGAACGAGCAGGCACTGCAGTTCCTGGCCCGCATTCCCGAGAGCGAGCGCACGCGGCACGTGGCGGCGAAGGCCCGAACCGCCGTCGCCCCCGACGACGACCACGATGCCACGCTGACCGCACTGCTCGAGCGCGTGAAGACCGACGACGAGGCGCGCCA
This sequence comes from Actinomycetota bacterium, assembly GCA_046052275.1. GTDB lineage: Bacteria > Actinomycetota > Acidimicrobiia > Acidimicrobiales > Ilumatobacteraceae > UBA668. The sequence continues at coordinate 11,902 of JBJOMQ010000059.1, forward strand.
GCAGTTCGTCGACATCCTCGAGATCATGGGTCCGTTCGATCCGCGGACCGCCGTCTACCGCAAGAAGCTCACGGCGCGCCTGTTCTGACGGCAGCGCCTGACATCATGACCGCCGACGGCCGCCTGCTGCGGGTGGGGATGGTGTGCCCGTACAGCCTGTCGGTGCCGGGCGGGGTGCAGGCTCAGGTGCTGGGCCTGGCGCGCGAACTGCGCCGCCGCGGCATCGAGACACGTGTGCTCGGACCATGCGACGGGCCGCCGCCCGCAACGTTTGTCACCCCGCTCGGCAACAGCCTGCCCACGTCGGCCAACGGGTCGGTCGCGCCGCTCGCACCCGACCCCGCCGCTGCGCTGCGCACGATGCGCGTCCTCGTCGAGGAGCAGTTCGACGTCCTGCACCTGCACGAGCCGTTCGCTCCCGGACCCACCCAGACTGCGCTGCTCATGCACACCGCACCGACCATCGGCACGTTCCATGCTGCTGGCCAGAGCGCGAGCTATCGGTACCTCAACGGCCTCATCCGCCGTGCAGCAGAGAACCTCGATGACAGGGTGGTGGTGTCGAAGGATGCCCTCGCACTCGTCCAGGCGGCGATCGGCGGCGAGTACGACGTGCTGTACAACGGCGTCGAACTCGACGAGTACCGAGCATCGACCGCATGGCCGACAGCTGGTCCCACCATCTTCTTCTGCGGTCGCCACGAGGAGCGCAAGGGTCTCGACGTGCTCATCGCAGGAATGTCGCACCTGCCCGACAACGTTCGACTGTGGGTGGCGAGCACGGGTCCCGACACCGAGCGGCTGCGGGCCGCCACCGCCGGCAACCGGCGCATCGAATGGCTGGGGCGCCTCAGCGATGCCGACAAGATCGCGAGGCTGAAGGGGGCCGACGTGTTCTGCGCACCGTCGCTGCACGGCGAGTCGTTCGGCGTCGTGCTGATCGAGGCGATGGCGGCAGGAACCGCCATCGCAGCG
>JBJOMQ010000060.1:0-12814 GCA_046052275.1 Actinomycetota bacterium
GGACCACGGACTGCAGGCCCAGCGCGACACGAACCCCTCGCTCATCGAGATCGCGCGGCGCATCGGCGCGCCGCTGCTGGCGACGAACGACTCGCACTACGTGCACCGCGACGACCACACCGCCCACGACGCCCTGCTGTGCGTACAGACCGGCACCACCCTGTCGGATCCGAACCGATTCAAGTTCGAGGGGGCAGAGCACTACCTCAAATCGGCCAACGAGATGCGGTACCTCTTCCGCCACCTTCCCGAAGCATGCGACAACACCCTGTGGATTGCCGAGCGGGCCAACCTGGCCATCGAGTTCGGCAAGCCCAAACTGCCCGACTTCCCGCTGCCGCCGGGATTCGCAGACGACGGGCAGTACCTCGAGCACCTCACGTGGGAGGGAGCTCGCCAGCGGTGGGGCGAGTCGCTCCCGGACAGCGTGGCCAGCCGGGTCGACGACGAGCTGCGGATCATCAAGTCGATGGGATTCGCCAGCTATTTCCTCATCGTCTGGGACCTCATCCGCCACGCCAAGGAGTCGGGAATCCGCGTCGGCCCGGGCCGAGGCTCCGCAGCGGGCTGCGCCGTGGCGTACTGCTTGCGTATCACCGAGCTCGACCCGGTCAAGTACGACCTGCTCTTCGAGCGCTTCCTCAATCCGAGCCGCGTGTCGATGCCCGACATCGACATGGACTTCGACTCTCGATACCGGGAGGAGATGATCCGATACGCCGCCGAGAAGTACGGCCGCGACCACGTGGCCCAGATCATCACCTTCGGCACCATCAAGGCACGCAATGCCGTACGCGATGCGGCAAGGGTGCTCGGCTACCCGTATGGGACGGGCGACAAGATCGCCAAGGCGATGCCGCCCCTCGTGATGGGTCGTGACACGCCGCTGCGCTACTGCTTCGAGCACAACCCGAAGTACGCCGACGGCTACAAGGCGGCATCCGAGCTGCGCGCCATGTACGACACCGATCCCGACGTCAGGCGCGTCGTCGACGTCGCCAAGGGCCTCGAGGGGCTGAAGCGCAGCGACGGCATCCACGCTGCTGCAGTGGTGATCACCAAGGAGCCCCTCACCACCTATCTCCCGGTGCAGCGAAAGCCGGAATCGGGTCAGAGCCCGGAGCACGCACCGGTGATCACGCAGTTCGAGATGCACGGGGTCGAAGAGCTCGGGCTGCTGAAGATGGACTTCCTCGGACTCCGCAACCTCGACGTCATCACCGACACCGTGGCCATGGTGAGGGCGACGCGGAATCCCGGCTTCGACATCGACGCGGTGCCGCTCGACGACCCGAAGGTCTTCGCGCTGCTCGCTCGCGGCGACACGATGGGGGTGTTCCAGCTCGAGTCGCCGCCGATGAGGGCCTTGCTGCGGTCGATGGGTCCCACCACGTTCGAGCACGTGAGCGCCGTCCTGGCCCTGTACCGACCCGGTCCGATGAGCGTCAACATGCACAACGACTACGCCGACCGTGTCAACAACCGCCAGCAGGTGACGTACTTCCACCCCGATGCCAAAGAGGTCCTCGGCGACACCTACGGCCTGATGATCTACCAGGAAAGCGTGATGCGCGTCGCCCAGAAGTTCGCCGGCTACACGCTCGCTGAGGCCGACAACCTGCGCAAGGCCTGCGGCAAGAAGGTGCGCGAGCTGATGGCCAAGGAGCGGGCGACATTCGAGGACGGGTGCGAGCGCACCGGGTACGGACGCGAGATGGGCCGGCAGTTGTTCGACGTCATCGAGAAGTTCGCCGACTACGCCTTCAACAAGAGCCACACCTTCGGCTATGGCCTGATCACCTATCAGACGGCGTACCTCAAGGCGCACTACCCGGTCGAGTACATGGCGTGCCTGCTGACGAGCGTGAAGGACAAGCTCGACAAGGCGGCGGGGTATCTCGCCGATGCGCGGTCGTCGGGGATCAAGGTGCTCACGCCGGATATCAACCGCTCGCTCATCGACTTCACTGCGCTTGCGCCGGCCGACGTACCGCCTGACGTCGAGCTTCCCCCAGCAAGTCCCGGCGCGATTCCCTTCGGGCTGTCGGCGATCCGCAACGTGGGCGAGGGGCTGGTCGAACAACTGCTCCGCGAGCGGTCAGCACACGGCCCGTTCGAGTCGTTCCACGACTTCGTCGAGCGAGTACCCGAGCAGGTGCTCAACAAGCGAACCGTCGAGTCGCTCATCAAAGCCGGGGCATTCGACTCGCTCGGGCACCCGCGCAAGGGACTGCTGGCGGTGTTCGAGCAGATCATCGACACCACGGTGACTCGCCGTCGCCAGCGCGACCAGGGCGTGATGAGCCTGTTCGGCGACATCGGCGGCGAGGACATGGGATTCGACGAGCGGATCGCGATCCCACCCCTCGAATTCGACAAGCCGGATCGGCTGCGATTCGAGAAGGAGATGCTCGGGATGTACGTGAGCGACCATCCGCTCGCCGGCGCCGAGGCATCGCTGCGACGTCGGGTCGACTGCTCGATCGCCGAAGCCGCAGAACGCGAGGACGGCACTGTGCTGGTGCTTGGCGGCCTCATCACCGGGCTGGCGCGCAAGTACACCAAGCGCGGCGATCAGATGGCGGTGTTCACGCTCGAAGACCTCGACGCCTCGATCGAGGTCACGGTCTTCCCGAGGACGCTCAGCGAGATCAGCCACAAGCTGTTCGACGACGGCATCGTCACCGTCAAGGGGCGCGTCGACCGACGTGACGAGGCCCGTCTCGGCATCGCGGCGCTCGACGTGCAGGTGGTGGAGGTGCTCGACATGGTCGATGCCCCGCCTCTGCGCCTCCGGGTGCCCGCCAACCGCCTGAACGAGGCGCTGATCCGCCAGATCAAGGACGTCCTCAGCGAGCATGCCGGCCCCTCTCCGGTGTTCCTGCACCTCGGACAGGGCAAGGTCCTGCGGCTGGGCGACGACTTCCGGGTCGACCTGGACCGGGCAGTGGGCGAGTTGCGGATGCTCCTCGGCCACGACGCGGTGGTGCTCTAGGCCAGGCCACGGACGGGCTGCAGCGCCTCGGCTGGCTGCGAGCGGCACCGGACGCCAGCCGTCGGCTGACGACGTCGGAACGATTGTCCCGGAATCGTGGCAGAATGGTGACTCCATAAGTGACCCCGTGGCCGGGGGACTGAGAGGGAGTTCGGGGCCGATGGCACTCGCAGTGGCAACCAGGGACTGTGCGGCGCTCACCGATGGCGATCTCGACGAGATGGCCTCGATGGGGGGTGCGTTCGATATCGGGGCGCTCTCCAAGGCCAAGGAGGACTGGGTTCTCAGCACCACGGCCCGCGACGAGGGCAAGCTGGTCGGGTTCACGTTCTCCACGCTCGAGCGGATCGGCGGGACGCCGTGCGTGCTCCTCGGTCTGATGAGCGTCAAGCGCACGGGCAAGCGCGAGGCGGTCCTGAAGGGTCTCATGGCCGAGGCATTCCACCGGGCGCTGATGGCATTCCCTGACGAGGACGTGGTCATCGGAAGCCGGTTCGTGGCAGCCGGAGCACTCGACGCCTTCAAGCAGGTCGCCGACATCATCCCGCGTCCGGGGCACCGTGCAGTGGGCGAGGAGCGGGCATGGGGTCGCCGGCTCGCCAAGCGGTTCGGCGTCGACGCGAACTACGACGAGCAGTCGTTCGTCGTGAAGGTCAACGGCCAGAGCGGATTCCTCGACCATGTCACGTCGAAGCCCGACAAGGTGAAGCCAGATGTGGCGGCACTGTTCGGCACCGTGAAGGCTGCCAAGGGCGGTTCGCTCATCGTGCACGGCTGGGTGATGGCCGAGGATCTCGTCAAGCTGGGCGCTCGCTGAGCAGCCTGTCGCCGACGCCGCTCGAGTCGGTCATCCGCCGGCGGCGGATGACGCGCCGGTTCGTCGCCGGCTCGCTGGACGCCGCCGAGGTGGCACCGCTGGTCGACCTGGCCCGCCGTGCGCCGAGTGCGGGCTACAGCCAGGGAGTCCACTTTCTCGTCCTCGATGGTGGGGCCCTGTCGGACTTCTGGGACGTCTCGGGTGCCCGTGCATGGTTCGCCGGCATCCAGGAGGGCGTGCTCGATGCGCCCGTCGTGGTGCTACCTCTCGCCGATCCGTCGGCATACACGGAGCGATACGCCGAGGGCGACAAGGCAGGGCACGGTCTCGATGACGCCCGCAACTGGGAGGTGCCCTTCTGGCTCACCGACGCTGCAATGGCCACCCAGAACCTACTGCTGCTCGCAGAGGACCGCGGTCTCGGAGCGCTGTACTTCGGCATCTTCCGCAACGCCAGAGCGGTGCTCGACTCACTGGGCGTTCCCGCTCATGTGATGCAGGTCGGAGCCGTTGCACTGGGCGCCCGCGCTGTCGACGACCGCCCGTCGGGATCAGCGGTCACAAGACCCCGCAAGGACGCCACGTCGGTCATTCATGTCGGGCGTTGGTGAGATTGAAGGCCCTGAGGTCAGACGCCGGTGGCGTGGAAGCCGCCGTCGACGTGCACGATCTCGCCGGTGGTGGCGGGGAACCAGTCGCTGAGTAGGGCAATGCACGCCTTGGCAACGGCTCGGTTCTGATCCGTCACGTCCCAGCCGAGCGGGGCGCGGCCGTCCCAGACGTCCTCGAAGCGCTGGAAGCCGGGAATGCTCTTGGCGGCCATCGTCTTCACTGGCCCTGCCGCGACGAGGTTGCTCCTGATGCCCCGACTGCCGAGCTCTCGCGCCAGGTAGCGGTTGACGCTCTCGAGAGCCGACTTGGCGACACCCATCCAGTTGTACGCCGGCCACGCCACCGAGTTGTCGAAGTCGAGTCCGACGAACGCGCCACCGGCCGACATGAGCGGCACGAACGCGTCGGCGAGGGCCTTCAGCGAGTAGGCGCTGATGTGCAGTGCGACCGAGACGTCATCCCAGGCCGGCTCCATGAAGCTCTCGCCAAGGCATGATTCGGGAGCGAACCCGATGCTGTGCAGGACCCCGTCGACGCTGCCCCACGTCGAGGCGAGCGCCTCTCGCACCGACACGAGATGCTCGGGGACGGTGACGTCGAGCTCGTAGACCTCGACGGCACGCGGAAGCTTGCGGGCGGTGCGCGTCGTGAGGCTGAGGGCCCTGCCGGCGCCGGTGAGGGCGACGTCTGCCCCCTCGCGCAGGGCGAGCTCGGCGACGCCGAAGGCGAGCGATGCGTCGGTGAGCACCCCGGTGACGACGATCTTCTTTCCCTCGAGCAGTCCCATGGCAGGGATCGTAGCGACGGCGGCCGCGCCGACGAGGGGAGGGTTCGGACCCGGCTGCAAACTGTGGGAGGCTGACGGAATGCGCATCGGCATCCTCGGAGGGACGGGGCCTGCGGGAAGCGCGCTCGGGGCGCGGCTGGCCTCGGTGGGCTACGAGGTGGTCATCGGCTCCCGCTCGAGGTACCGGGCCATGGAAGCGCGGGACGGCCAGGTCGAGAAGTGGCCTGAACTGGCACCACGGCTTGGGTTCGGCGACAACGCAGGCGCAGCCGAGTGCGACCTCGTCGTCATTGCCACCCCGTGGGACTCGGCTGCCACGACCGCATGCGAGGTGACGGGCGCGCTCGAGGGCAAGGTGCTGGTCAGCATGGCGAATGCGCTCGTGCGTGTCGGGCACGAGTTCCAGCCGCTCGTGCCGCCTCGCGGAAGCGTTGCTGCGCACGTGCAGGCTGCATTGCCGCTCTCGCGTGTGGTTGCTGCGTTCCACCATCTGCCCGCCACCGAGCTCGGGCACATCGGCGATCCGATCGACAGTGACGTCCTGATCTGCGGTGACGATCCTGATGCGGTCCAGACCGTGGTCGACATCGTCGGGCACATTCCCGGATGCCGTCCCCTCGATGCCGGCGAGCTGTCGAATGCGATGGCGATCGAGGCCTTCACGGCAGTGCTGCTGCAGCTCAACGTGCGATACCGGACACGGGTCGCTCCGAAGCTCACCGGCATCAAGGGCGATCCACGGGCAGGATCGTCGGGTGGCTGACGCCATGCTGGCGCGCGTCGAACCTGTCTCGGGTGGCCGAGCCTGCGGCGAGTAGCGTCCGATCTGTGAGCATGCGCCTCTACGACACCGCTCGACGCGCCGTCGTGCCCTTCGAACCCGATGCGCAGGTGCTCATGTACACCTGCGGCATCACTCCCTACGACGCCACGCACCTCGGGCATGCGGCGACGTTCGTCACCTACGACGTGCTGCAGCGGCGCCTGATCGACCGCGGGCACACCGTCAAGTGCGTGCGCAACGTCACTGACGTCGACGACCCGCTGTTCGCCAAGGCGCGCCAGCTCGGCGTCCACTACCTCGACCTCGCTGCAGGCGAGGAAGCGCGCTTCGAACGCGATCTCGAGGCCCTCAACGCCCTGCCGGTGCACAGCACCCCGCGGGCATCGTCGGCAATCCCCGACATCCGCGGTTTCATCGGGATGGTGCTCGACCGCGGCTATGCCTATGAGGCCGGTGGCGCCGTGTACTTCGACGTCTCCAAGTTCGAGTCGTTCGGAAGCGTGAGCAACTACGACAGGGCAACGATGCTGGAGTTCGCCCGCGAGCGAGGCGGCGACGTCGACAACCCCGACAAACGCGACCCGCTCGACTTCGTCCTCTGGCAGCCCTCGGCACCCGACGAGCCGAGCTGGGACACGATGTGGGGCCCCGGCCGCCCCGGCTGGCATATCGAGTGCAGTGCCCTCGCGCTGCGCGAGCTCGGCACCACCATCGACCTCCATGGCGGCGGCAGCGACCTGATCTTCCCGCACCACGAGTGCGAACGCGCCCAGAGCGAGGCTGCCACTGGGATGCCATTCGTCCGGCACTGGATGCACGTTGCGATGGTGTTCAAGGACGGGCACAAGATGTCGAAGAGCCTCGGCAACCTGGTGTTCGTCGACCAGCTGCGTACGTCGTGGGATCCCCGAGCAATCCGGCTGGCGATCATCGAGCACCACTACCGACACGAGTGGGAATGGGACGACGAGCTGATGCCGCGCAGCCAGCGCCGCCTCGAGCGCTGGCTGGCATGCTCGGACTCGGAGAGCGGCGTTGTCGACGAGGTGCGTGCTGCACTCGATGACGACCTCGACACACCCGCAGCGCTGGCTGCACTCGACCGAGCTGCGGCGAGCGGCCTCGGGGTGCGCGACGCGATGGCGCTGCTCGGACTGCCTGCCTGACCCGACTTCTCGGCAGCGTGCCGCCCCGTCGGACTCGTCGACTGCTGCGCGCCCGAGGAGTACGATCCGCCCATGCTGGCCGGCAGGGGCGCGCCGTGAGAGCGGCCGGGGCGGGGCGGGCACAGACGCGGGCGCGACAGGCGCTCCGACCGGTCGCCCGGCGCCTCTGGCGGTTCACGCTCGAGGGATTCGACCGCCTTCCTGCCGACGGACCGGCCATTCTCGCGCCCAATCATGTGAGCTTCCTTGACTCGGCGTTCCTGATGCTCCATGTGCCGCGCAATATCAGCTTCGTCGGCAAGGCCGAGTACATGGACTCGTGGAAGACCCGCGTGCTGTTCCCGATGATGGGCATGATTCCCATCGACCGGTCAGGCGGCGAGAAGAGCAAGGCCGCGCTCGACGCTGCCGAGGCGGTGCTGCGGCGTGGCGAATTGTTCGGGATCTTCCCGGAGGGGACTCGAAGCCGCGACGGCGTACTGCACAAGGGACGCACTGGTGCCGCCCGGCTCGCCATGAGCGTCGGATGCCCCATCTTCCCCGTCGGCGTGATCGGCACGCGCGAGATCCAGCCGCCAGACGCAGTGGTACCGAGGCTGTTTCGCAACTGCACCATCCGAATCGGACGGCCGATCAATGTCGAGCGCTACCGCGACCGCGGCGACGACCGTCTCGTACTGCGGCAGATCACCGATGAGCTGATGTTCGAGATTCGCGAACTCACCGGGCAGGAGTACCGAAACGTCTATGCAGGCTCGACGGCCGAGCCTGTGCAGCGGGCCACGGTGCTCGCAGTCGACGGCACCGATGCGGGTGCCGATGCGGCGGGCGAGCCCTCACGGGTCGGAGCCGGAGCCGGCCCGTAGACTCGTCGCCCTATGGCCGACATCTCCATCTCGCTCCCGGACGGATCGCAGCGCTCGCTCCCCGAGGGGTCTACCGCTGCCACGCTGGCCGCGGCGATCGGTGCCCGCCTTGCAAAGGCGGCACTTGCGGCCGTGGTCGATGGCGAGCCGGCCGATCTCGGAGCGCCGCTGCCATCTGGCGCATCGGTGGCAATCGTGACAGCCGACAGCGACGACGGGCGCCACGTCCTGCGTCACAGCACCGCCCACGTGATGGCACAGGCCGTCACCCAGCTGTTCCCCGGTGCCAAGTTCTCCATTGGCCCGGCAATCGTCGACGGCTTCTACTACGACTTCGAGCTTCCAGGCGGCCGCACGTTCGCCGAGGCCGACCTCGAGGCGATCGAGCAACGCATGCGCGAGATCGTCGCCGCCGACCAGCCCTTCGTCCGTGAAGAGCTGCCTGCTGCCGCTGCGCTGAAGGTGTTCGCCGATCAGCCGTACAAGTGCGAGATCATCGAGCGGGTGTCGTCGGGCGCCGCTGATGCCGACGATGCTGGCGAGCTCGGGACGGGCGAGACCATCAGCGTGTACCGCAACACCCCCGACTTCGTCGACCTCTGCCGGGGGCCGCATGTGCCGAGCACCGGCCGCCTCGGCCACTTCAAGCTGATGAAGGTGGCCGGCGCCTACTGGAGGGGCAATGAGAAGGGGCCGATGCTCCAGCGGATCTATGGCACGGCGTGGGAGAGCAAGTCGGCGCTCGAGGAGCACCTGCACCGGCTCGAGGAGGCCGAGAAGCGCGACCACCGGCGTCTGGCCGTCGACCTCGACCTGCTGAGCTTCCCGAGCGAACTGGGCGGGGGACTGGCGGTCTGGCACCCGAAAGGCGCCATCGCCCGGAAACTGATGGAGGACTACAGCCGCGAGCGGCATCTCCACGGCGGCTACCAGTTCGTGTACACGCCGCACCTCGCCAATGCCAACCTCTTCGAGACCAGCGGGCACCTCAGCTTCTACAAGGACGGCATGTACCCGGCGATGGAGATGGACAACGGCGTCTATTACCCGAAGCCGATGAACTGCCCCATGCACTGCCTGATCTACGCCAGCCGCCAGCGCAGCTACCGCGAACTGCCGTTGCGCCTGTTCGAGCTCGGCACTGTGTACCGATACGAACGGGCTGGCACGCTGCACGGACTGATGCGCATCCGCGGCTTCACCCAGGACGACAGCCACATCTACTGCACCGAGGACCAGTTGCAGGACGAGATTGCCTCACTCCTCGAGTTCGTCATGAGCGTGCTGCGCGCGTTCGGATTCGACGAGTTCACTGCCAACCTCAGCACGAAGGACCCGAAGAAGTACGTCGGCTCCGATGACATCTGGGAGAAGTCCACCGCTGCGCTCCGTGCTGCACTCGAGAAGTTCGGCTTGCCGTACAAGATCAAGGACGGCGATGCGGCCTTCTACGGTCCGAAGATCGACATCGACGTACGTGATGCGATCGGCCGCACCTGGCAGCTGAGCACGATCCAGTGCGACTTCAACCATCCGCAGCGCTTCGACCTCGAATACGTCGGGGCCGACGGCGCTCGCCACCGTCCGATCATGCTGCACCGTGCTCTCTTCGGCTCAGTAGAGCGGTTCTTCGGCGTACTTCTCGAGCACTACGCGGGTGCGTTCCCGACATGGATGGCACCCCTCCAGGCCCGAGTCCTCCCAGTCGCCGAAGCACACCAGCCATATGCCGCGAGCGTCGTGTCGGCGCTGCGGGCCGCCGGATTCCGGGTCGACTCGGTCGAGGCGGCCGACCAGCTCGGCAAGCGCATCCGTGCCGCCAAGCTCGAGAAGATCCCGTACGTCCTCGTCGTGGGTGACGACGATGTCGCTGCGTCGACACTGGGTGTCAACCCGCGGGGTGGCGAGGTCGAGCGAGGCGTCGGCCTCGACGAGTTCGTGGCTCGGCTGCGCGCCGAGGTCGACGCACAGCTTGCCGCTGCACGCTGACGGCCCGGCTATGACGCTCGAGCGAATCTGGAACGGGTGGCGGGCGCAGTACGTCAACGAGACAGCGGGAGCGCCCCGGATCGACGGGAGCGTGTTCACCCAGATTCTCCGGTCGGGACTCGCCGACGACGAGACCCACGTCGTGCACCGAGGTGCCGAGGTCTTTGCGCTGCTGAACGCATTTCCGTACACGTCTGGCCACGTGCTGGTTGTTCCGTATCGCGAGGTGCCCGATCTCGAGATGCTCCACGCTGCCGAGCAAGCAGAACTGTGGACGACCGTGACCAGTGCAGTCCGGGCGGTGAAGGCCGCCTATCGGCCCGGTGGCGTGAACGTGGGCATCAACCTCGGCCGCGCCGCCGGTGGCAGCGTCAACGAGCACCTGCACGTCCACGTCGTGCCGCGGTGGGCTGGTGATGGGAACTTCATGACCGCCGTGGCCGAGGCCCGAACCCTCCCGGAGCCGCTGTCGGAATCTGCTCGCAAGATCCGCGAGGCGTGGCCGGCAGAGTGAGTGGCGGAGGCCCCGCCGTGTGAGACTTGCGGAATGCGCGCAGTGATCCTTCGCTCCCATGGCGGCCCTGAGGTACTCGAGATAGCCGAGGTGGCCGATCCGGTCCCCGGCCCCGACGAAGTGCTCGTCAGCGTGGCCGCCACCGCCGTGAACCGAGCCGACGTGCTCCAGCGGAAGGGCGCCTATCCCGATCCACGAGGCCGGACGCCGGAGATCCCAGGCCTCGAGTTCGCCGGCACCGTTGCCGCCGTCGGCGAGCGCGTTGCCATGTGGCGTCCAGGGGACCGCGTGATGGGCATCGAGGCCGGTGGCGGGTATGCCGAGCTGGTGTGCACCCATGAGCGCCAGCTTCTTGGCGTCCCAGCGAGCCTGCACCTCCATGAGGCGGCCGCCATTCCCGAGGTGTTCCTCACGGCGTGGGACGCGCTCGTGGTGCAGGGCGGGCTCACCAGCGGTCGCTGGGCGCTGGTGCACGCCGGAGCGAGCGGTGTCGGCACGGCAGCGATCCAGCTGGCGAAGGCCATCGGCGCGCGCGCCGCGGTCACCTGCTCGCCGGCAAAGGCTGATGTTTGTGCCGGCCTCGGTGCGGATCTGGTGCTGTCCCGGTCGCCGCACGACTGGCTCGCCGACGCGATGGCGGCCGTGCCGTCGGGATTCGACGTCGTACTCGACGTGATCGGTGGCGAGGAGGCGAACCGCAACCTGCACGCCGTGTCACAGCGGGGCACCATCGTGCAGGTGGGCCTGATGGGCGGGGCACAGGTGCCGGTCGATCTCGGGCTCCTGATGGCACGCCGTGCCCGCTGGATCGGCACGACGCTGCGTGCCCGGCCGATCGAGGAGAAGGTGTCGGTCACTCGGCGCTTTGCCGCCGAGGTGCTGCCGCTCTTCGAGCGCGGTGCCCTTCGGCCGGTCATCGACAGCACGTTCGCACTCGAGCAGATCGCCGACGCCCACCGCCGCATGGAGGGCAACGCGAATGCGGGCAAGATCGTCGTGACGGTGGACTGACTCTGTTGCGGTCGGCGTGGCCGCGTTGCCCTATGGACGCACGGCGTCAGCCAACGCTCACCCTGATCGAATGGTGGCCGGTGGCGCCGTCGGGGTCGACGGGGCTTCGATCGCTGGTCTGCACGTCGCCGTATCCGTCGGTGGCGCGAACCGTGATTCGATGGTCGCCGGGCGTCGCAGACCACTCGACACGCCACTGTCGCCACGCATCGGCGGTGGGCTCGGCGCCGAGGTCGGCGCGCTGCCACGGGCCGTCGTCGATGCGCACCTCCACTGCGTCGATGCCTCGACGCATCGCCCAGGCCACGCCGGCGATCACGGTGGCGCCCGCAGGCAGGCTGCTGCCGTCGACCGGCATCCCGATTCTCGACTGGGTCTTCACCGGCGCTTCTCGTGACCAGCCTCGGGGGATCCAGTACCCCTCGTCATCCCACGTTGTGAGGGTGATCCGGCGCAGCCACTTGGTGGCACTCACGTACCCGTAGAGTCCGGGAACGACGAGTCGTGCGGGGAATCCGTGGTCGGGAGGCAGCGGCTCGCCGTTCATGCCGATGGCGATCAGGGCATCGCGACCGTCGAATGCGTCGGCGACAGGGAACCCGCACGTCCAGCCGTCGATCGACGTGCTGAAGACCTGGTCGGCGCCGTCCTGCACCCCGGCCTCGTCGAGGATCTCGCGCAGCGGCACTCCGAGCCATCGCGCGGTGCCGATGTATGGCCCGCCCACCTCGTTGGACACGCATCCGATGGTGATGATCCGCTCGACAAGTGGTCGCCCGAGGAGATCGGCATAGGTAATGGTGAGCGGTCGATCGACGAGACCGTCGACGTCGAGCGTCCAGAAGTCGCGGTCGACCTCGGGGACGGCCCACGCTGTGTCGATGAGGAAGAAGCTGTCGTTGGGTGTCAGATAGGGGGTAGAGGGGTCGAGATCGGTGCCGTCGGGAATCTCGGCGGACTCAGCCGCATCGGGCAGCACGACTGGAGTCGCTGACAACGTGCTGCCCGGCGTCGAGCCGGGGCGCGTGCCGGGCAGCGTCGTGGGCGGTATTTGCACGGCCGCCGACGAGGTGCGGCTCCGCCTCGACGATGCGGGGAGCAGTAGTGCTGCCGAGGCACCTCCCGCAGCGACAGCCACGGCGCCCGCGATAAGGGTCCGTCGGCGGAGCGAGGCTGACCCGACCGCAAGATCGGGAGACTGCTCGTCGTGCTCGTCGTGCTCGATGTCGTCGTGCCGGGAGCTCTCCTGCACGGGCTGTGCCCCTGGGTCAGC
>JBJOMQ010000061.1:0-12637 GCA_046052275.1 Actinomycetota bacterium
CCTCGACATCCCGGAGGTGCCGATGCCCGAGCCGATGCCCGAACCGCTGCCGGTCGAGACCATCGCCGGCGAACTCGTCGATCCGATGGCCGACCCTGTCGACCTCGCCGAGGCCGCAGCACTGCTGGTCGGCCTGACGGAGGCCGATGCCATCGACCTCGCAGCAGGCCAGGGATGGACCGTGCGAGTGGTGCGCCTCGACGGCGAGGACCTCGCCGCCACCATGGACTACTCGCCGACACGCGTGAACGTGGCTGTCGAGGGCGGCGTGGTGACCGAGGCCATCAGCATCGGCTGACGATGCGCTCCCGCCGCGGCGGGACCATTCGAGATACCCGTCTGGAGGGGCCGCCACACGGTGGCCCCTCCGGCGCGTCTGCACCACTCGGTGCATCGGTAGCGTGACGGCACCATGTTCGACACCCTGTCCTCCCGACTCGACGGCATCGTCAAGCGCTTGCGTGGCAAGGGCCGGCTCACCGAGGCCGATGTCGACGAGATCCTGAAGGAGATCCGCACCGCCTTGCTCGAGGCCGACGTGAACGTCGGTGTCGTACGCGACGTGATCGCCCGCATCCGCGAGCAGGCCGTGGGCGCCCGGCTGAGCCAGGTGCTCGATCCCGGCCAGCAGGTCGTCAAGATCGTCAACGCCGAACTCGTTCGGCTGCTCGGCGGCGAGACGCTGTCGCTGCACTTCGCCAGCAAGCCCCCCACTGTCGTGCTGATGGCCGGCCTGCAGGGCTCGGGCAAGACCACCAACTCGGCCAAGCTCGCCCGCTGGTTCAAGTCGCAGGGGCGCAACCCGCTGCTCGTGGGCGCCGACCTGCAGCGCCCCGCCGCTGTCGAGCAGCTGCGCACGCTGGGGCGCCAGATCGACGTGCCCGTGTTCAGCGAGCCCGGCGACCCGGTGCAGACCGCTGCTCGCGGCCTCGCCGAGGCCCGCCGGCTCGGCCGCGACGTGCTGATCGTCGACACCGCCGGGCGGCTCGCCATCGATGCCGAGCTGATGCAACAGGTGCGCGCCATCAGCGATGCAGTCGAGCCGCACTACACATTTCTCGTCGTCGATGCGATGACGGGACAGGACGCCGTGGGCGTCGCCGAAGCGTTCCACGCAGCGCTGCAGGTCGACGGCGTCATCATGTCGAAGCTCGACGGCGATGCCAGGGGTGGCGCAGCGCTCAGCGTGAAGGAGGTCATCGGCCGGCCCATTGCGTTCGCGAGTACCGGCGAGAAGATCGGCGACTTCGAGCAGTTCCACCCCGACCGCATGGCCAGCCGCATCCTCGGCATGGGCGACATGCTCACGCTCATCGAGCAGGCCGAGCAGGCGTTCGACAAGGACCAGGCCGAGAAGGCCGCCGAGAAGATGCTCGAGGGTGAGTTCACCCTCGACGACTTCCTCGAGCAGATGCAGGCCCTGAAGAAGATGGGCCCGCTCAGCAGCATCCTCGGGATGATGCCCGGAATGCCCAAGGAGATGCGCGGCGCCGAGATCGGCGACGACGCGCTCAAGCCGGTAGAGGCCATCATCCGCAGCATGACTCCGCAGGAGCGGCGCAAGCCCGAGATCATCAACGGCAGCCGCCGCACCCGCATCGCCAACGGCAGCGGCACCTCGGTCACCGAGGTGAATCGACTCATCAAGCAGTTCCAGGAGATGCAGAAGATGATGAAGCGGATGGGGGCAATGGCGCCGCGTCCGGGCAAGAAGGGAAAGCAGAAGGGCAAGGGCGGCAGGGTGACCGCACCGCCCCGAGGCGGTCCCGCGCTGCCCGGAGGCATGCCCGGCCTGCCGGGCGGCTTCCCGGGAATGCCCGGCGGTGGATTCCCCGGCATGCCCGGCTCGGGTGGCTTCCCGCCACTCAATTGATAGCCTCTCGTGGTTCGCAATCTCCAAGGAGCACCCAGCGCATGGCAGTGAAGCTGCGCCTCACACGAGTCGGCAAGACCAAGCAGCCGCAGTACCGCATCGTCGCGGCCGACGAGCGCTCGCCGCGCGACGGACGGTTCATCCAGATCGTCGGCACCTACAACCCGCGTCAGGAGCCGTCGGCACTCACCGTCGACAACGCCAAGGCCGTGAAGTGGCTCATGGACGGCGCCCAGCCGACCGAGCGCGTCAAGAAGCTCCTCGTGATCTCCGGCGCATGGGCCGAGTTCAGCGCTGCCCGCGCTGCCAAGTGACCCGCTGAGCACCAGAGCCGTGTCCGACCAGCACGATCCGCAGGGCGACGACGCCAACGCCGTGCCCGCTCCCACCGCCGTGGCGGTGCTCGAGCACCTCGTTCGCTCCATCGTCGACGACCCCGACGCCGTGCGCGTGTCGACAGGCCGCTCGCGGGGCCGCATCAAGCTCGAGGTCAGCGTCGGCCCCGGCGATCTCGGCCGTGTCATCGGCCGCCGCGGCCGCACGGCGCAGAGCATCCGCACCGTGGTGCGTGCCGCGGCGGTACGCGACGCGGTCGAAGTCGACGTCGACTTCAACGACTGACGGCGTGCCGCACGACGAACCCTCCGACGGTCTCGTCGAGATCGGCCGCACCGGCCGGGCACACGGCGTGAACGGCGAGATCGCCCTGCTCCTCATCACCGATCGCACCGAGCGCGTCGCCGTCGGCTCGAGGATGCAGGTGGGTCGGGCATGGCACACCGTGGCTGCCGCCCGCGATGCCAGCACGCGCTGGCTGGTCCGCTTCGAGGGAGTCAACGACCGCACCGCAGCCGAGCGCCTCGCGAACCAGGTCGTGCGCGCCGAGCCGCTCGACGAGCGCGGCGATGCCATCTACGTCGACGAACTGGTGGGCGCTGAGGTGGTCGAGACCGACGGCACTGTCAGGGGGCGGTGCGTCGCGGTGGTCGACAACCCCGCCCACGAGCTGATGGAACTCGACTCGGGCGCACTCGTGCCGGTGGTGTTCGTGACCGCCGTCGAGACCGTCGACGGCCGCACCACGGTGGTCGTCGACGTGCCGGACGGCCTCTTCGAGCTCACCGAGCCCGACTGACTCCGACGGCACGGGCCGTAGGCTCGGCAGCCGTGCGGATCGACGTCTTCACCATCTTCCCCAGCCTCGTCGACGCATTCTGCGCCGAGAGCCTCCTCGGCAAGGCGCGCACCGGCGGGATCCTCGACCTCCGCCTGCACGATCCGCGTGAGCACACCAGCGACGTCCACCGCACCGTCGACGACACGCCGTTCGGCGGCGGTGCCGGCATGGTGATGAAGCCCGAGCCGCTCTTCGCCGCCGTCGAGGCATCAGCGCCGCCGCGCCCGTTGCTGCTGCTCGGCCCCGGCGGCCGGCGCTTCGACCAGCGCATGGCCGACGACCTTGCCAGCTCAGGCGGGTTCTCGATGATCTGCGGACGCTACGAGGGGATCGACCACCGGGTCCGCGAGCACCTCGCCGACGACGAGCTGAGCATCGGCGACGTCGTGCTGAACGGGGGCGAGGTGGCCGCCTGCCTGGTCATCGAGGCCGTCGTGCGCCTGCTGCCGGGAGCCATGGGCAATGCGAGCAGCCCGGCCTCGGAGAGCTTCGGGCCGTCGGGGCTGCTCGAGGAGCCGGTGTACACCCGGCCGGCCGAGTACCGCGGCTGGGAGGTGCCAGAGGTGCTGCGCGGCGGCGACCATGGGCGGATCAGCCGCTGGCGGCAGGCCCAGGCCCTCCACCGAACCCTGCGGTATCGCCCTGACCTCATCTCCGCCCGTGGCGGACTCTCCGACGCCGAGCGCCGCCTGTTGGAAGAGTTCCCGTCCGTCACCTATCCTTGAGCGTTCCCCGAGCCGAGCCAGGGGTCGCACCGGACGCCTGAGCGGCCGATCGCACCTCCACCCAGCGAGAGAAGACCCAGCCATGAAGCCGACCGACATCGTCGACACCCCGAACCTGCGCAGCGACATCCCCGACTTCGGCCCGGGTGACGAGGTGAAGGTGCACGTGAAGGTGGTCGAGGGCAACAAGGAGCGCGTGCAGGTGTTCCAGGGCAACGTCATCGCCCGTCAGGGCAGCGGCGTGCAGGAGACCTACACGGTCCGCAAGGTCAGCTACGGCGTCGGCGTCGAGCGAACCTTCCCCGTGCACACCCCGTCGGTCGCCAAGCTCGAGGTTGTCAAGAAGGGCGACGTCCGCCGCGCCAAGCTGTACTACGTGCGCGACAGGGTCGGCAAGGCTGCCAAGATCCGCGAGAAGCGCGAGAGCTGACCGGCGAGTCGCCGGCTGGCCCGGGGCGCCCACATTGAGTTCTGACGATCTCGAGAACTTCGAGGCCGAGCGAGAGCTCCAACTCGCGCACGAGTACCAGGACGTGGCGGGGATGTTCCGCTACGCCGTCGAGACCGAGCGCCGGTTCTACCTGGCCAACGACGTGAAGGTCACCGTCGCCGGTGAGACGTCGCGGCCTGTGATCGAGGTGGAGATGACCGACGCATGGGTGTGGGACATGTACCGGAAGAGCCGGTTCGTGCCGCGGGTGAGGGTGCTGACGTTCAAGGACGTCAACGTCGAGGAACTGCCGAGAGTCGAGCTCTAGCCCCGCACCTCGCGGTGGGGCGGGCGGGCGAGGAACTGGCCGCCCAGTGGTACACCGACCACGGATACGAGGTCGTCGACCGCAACTGGCGCTGGCGTGAGGGCGGTGCAGGACGGCGCATCGACGGCGAGGTTGACATCGTTGCCGTCGGCCACGGCACCGTGGTGTTCTGCGAGGTGAAGTCACGCGCCGACAGCCGATTCGGCGGGCCCTTCGCCGCAGTGACGCCGCGAAAGCAGGATCGACTCCGCCGTCTTGCGGTGGCGTGGCTCGCCGAACGACGTCCGGGACGTGTCGCGGTGCGGTTCGACGTAGCGGCGGTGGTGGGCGGCCGGCTCGAGATGCTGGAGGGAGCCTTCTGACCGCTGTGGGTCAGCCGAGCACTGCCCACGCCACGAGTGCCACGCTCACGACGAGGGCAGCGCCGACGAACAGCACGTCGCTCGGCCTGCGGCGCTGGGCGCGGTGCGGATTGAAGCCCATCGGCTCAGTATTGTCCCGCAGATGGAGACCCTGCAGATCGAGCGGCATGACGGCATCGTGACGGTCACCCTGAACCGTCCCGAGAAGAAGAACGCTGCCAACCAGGCGATGTGGGGCGAGCTGGGCGAGACGTTCCGCGAGATCGCCGACCGCGATGACGACCGGGTCGTGGTGATCACCGGTGCTGGCGGCGAGTTCTGCTCGGGAGCCGACCTCACGGGCGGCGGGCGGTCTCGGCACCAGTTGGCGGCAATGCGGTTCGTGAACGAGGCAGCGCTGGCCCTGCACCGCCTGCCGCAGCCCACCATCGCCAAGGTCCGCGGCGTGGCAGTGGGCGCCGGGTGCAATCTCGCCCTCGGCTGCGACCTCGTGGTGGCCGGCGAGACAGCGCGCTTCAGCGAGATCTTCGCCCGCCGCGGACTGAGCCTCGACTTCGGCGGGTCGTGGCTGCTGCCGCGTCGCATCGGCCTGCACCGTGCCAAGGAGCTCGCCCTGTTCGCCGACATCATCGATGCCGGCCGCGCCGAGCAGATCGGCCTCGTCAACCGGGTGCTGCCCGACGGCGAGCTCGACGCCTTCGTCGACGGCTGGGCACGTCGGCTGGCCGCCGGACCGCCCATTGCGCTCGCCATGACGAAGCGCCTGCTCGACAACTCGCTCGACGCGACGTTCGAGCAGGCCCTCGACGACGAGGCGCGAGCGCAGACGGTCAACTTCGGCACGGCCGACACCGCCGAGGCGATGATGGCCTTCGTCGACAAGCGCGACCCGCGCTTCGAGGGCCGCTGACCGCCTCGGCGTCGCTGACTGCTCTGCGGGCACCGGCCTCACTAGCGTGAGGCTCGTGCTGCTGCGCCGTGTCTGTCGATCCCTCGCTGCGGCAGCGATCTGCACCATCGGCTGGTCAGCCGGGACTGCTGCGGCGGCACCCCCCGCCGACACGGCGCCGCCGTCTACCGTGGTCGTCGACGCGCCGGCCTCGAGCCTGCCGGGCGGCCTTCCCTCGGCTGCCGGCCCGCTCGTGGTGGTGCCGGCAGGGTGTGCCTCGCCGCCTGCCGCCGTGGCCGTGTTCGAGGCGACCATCGTCGACCTCACCGTCGACGCAGCGAGGATGCAGGTGACGCGGGTGCTCGCCGGCTCGCTCGACGGCTACGAGATCTCGCCGTCAGTCGTCGACGTGCGTTATGGCGACGAGGTCCGGTTCCTCGAGATCGGCACCGACTATCTCGTCGGTGCGGGCAGCGACGAGACGCTGTTGCTTCGCAGCGCAGTGCGCGACCCGCGTCCGCTCTTCGGCGGCGATGCCGTCGTCGGCCTCGACGACTCCGACATCGACTGCCCCGAGCTCGACGATCCGGTTCGCACCTTTCTCGCCGACGGCGCGGCGGTTGAGGCGTCGCTGCTCACGCCCCTCGACGGATCGGGCGACAAGCTTCGCCGCGCCGTGCTGCTGCCGTTCGCCGTGGCCTTCGCCGTGCTGCTGGCGCTGGTGGTGGTGAAGCACCTCGTCTTCGCGTTCGGCAGGGCGCTGCGCGACTCGGTCGACCCCGACGAGTCCTGACGGCAGCGATCCAGTGGACGCGCTCAGCCAGCGAAGGCTGCCGTGGCCCGCTCGCGCAGGTCGGCGACGGCGTGCGCCAGCCCCTCGGGATCTCGATAGAGGGCGCTGCCGGCCACGAGGATGTTGGCGCCAGCTGCTGCTGCGGCGCTGATCGTCGAGGGACCGATGCCGCCGTCTACCTCGATGTCGACCCGATCGGCGAGGCCGCGCGCGGCGATCATGCTGCGCACCTCTCGGATCTTGGGCTCCATCGTCGCGATGTACTGCTGGCCGCCGAAGCCCGGGTTGACGGTCATCACCAGCACCATGTCGACCAGGTCGAGCACGTGCTCGATGGCGCTCGCCGGCGTCGCCGGGTTGAGGGCGACTGACGCAGTGGCGCCGAGCGACGCGATGTTGGCGAGAGTGCGGTGGAGGTGCACGCATGCCTCGGCATGCACGATGAGGCGGCTGCAGCCAGCTCGCACGTAGTCGGCGGCCATCGCGTCGGGAGTGAGCACCATCAGGTGTGCCTCGAACGGCAGCGTCGTGTGGCGCCGTGCGGCAGCGATGACATCGGGTCCGAACGTGAGGTTCGGCACGAACTGACCATCCATCACATCCCACTGGATGCGGTCGACGCCAGCTGCTTCGAGGGCTGCCACCTCCTCGCCGAGCCGGGCGAAGTCGGCGGGGAGCACGCTGGGGGCGATCTCGATGCGCGGCATGCGGCGAGGGTAGTACGGCGGCGGCAGTGGCCTACGCTCGCGTCGTGGGGCGAGCCAGACGCGATCGACTGGCCGGCACCGTCGTCGAGGTGGTGGTCGACAGGATGGCGGCGGGCGGGGCGGCGATCGGCCGGCTCGACGACGGCCGGATCGTCTTCGTCACCGGTGCGATCCCCGGCGAGCGGGTTGCGGCACGAATCGATGCCGACCGGCGCGACTACGCGGCAGCGACCGCTGTCGATGTCATCGCCGCATCGCCCGAGCGACTCGACCCGCCGTGCCCCGAGGTCGAGCGCGGCTGCGGCGGCTGCGACTGGCAGCACATGTCGACCGTCGCCCAGCACCGGTGGAAGCGCGAGGTGGTGGCCGATGCGCTGCGCCGCACGGCGCGTATGCCGGATGCGGTGGTGACGTGGGGCGGCTCGGTGCCGCCGTGGGGATACCGGACCACCATGCGCGTCGCAGGTGCACCCGACAGCACGGCGGGGCTGCGGGCGGCGCAGAGCAACGAGGTGGTGGCACTCTCGGCGTGCGCCGTGGCAGACCCGGCACTCGACGACCTACGGCGGGGCGTCAGGGTCTCGCCGGGCGACGAGGTGTCGATCAGGGTTGCGTCGGACGGTGGGGCGACAGCGGTGTTCCACGGACGTCACGGCTCCGCGCCCGCCGGCGTGCCGACCGGCGAGGCGGCCTGCATCACCGAGCACGTCGACGGGAGTTCACTGCGCGTGAGCGCGGGGTCGTTCTTCCAGTCGGGTCCGGCGGCGGCGTCGCTCGTCGTCGCCACGGTCGCCGAGCTGATCGGGCGTCGGCCTGCGGGTCGAGACCGCACCGGAGTGCTGCTCGACGCATACGGGGGAGTCGGGCTGTTCGCCGCAGCGCTCGGATGGGAGCGATCGGTGGTGGTGGAGGGCTCGTCGTCGGCATGTGCCGATGCGCGCCACAACCTTGGCGAGCGGGCCGAGGTGGCGTGCACATCCTTCGAGGACTGGGACCCGTCGCCGTGGCGCGGCCGAGTGCACGTCGCCGTCGCCGATCCGTCGCGTGCAGGCCTTGGCCGGGCGGGTGCCGACGTGCTGGTACGGCTGTCGCCGCCGGTGCTGGCACTCGTGAGCTGCGATCCGGTGGCCATGGCCCGCGACGTGCGCCTGCTCGCCGACGCCGGATTCACCCACGTCGAGTCGGTGGTGGTCGACCTGTTCCCCCAGACGCATCACGTCGAGGTGGTCACGCTCCTCGACGGCCCGTCAGCCGAGGCGTGACAGACGCGACCCGACGCGGTCGAGGAAGCGGCTGCGCCGAGCCGGGTTGCCGTCGGTGCCGTAGAGACCGAGCCATGTGGTGCGGCACAGTGGATGGCAGACGGCGCGCATGGCCCGCCGGATGACCCTGCGGCCGCTCTCACCCTCGACCATGTTGCGCCATCGCGGACCGCCGTACGAGGTGACCACGACGATGCGCCGGATGTTGCGCAGCCGCGGCCTGATGCGATCGCTGCCTGCCGGCAGGTCGTAGGCGATGCCCTGCACCCAGACGCGGTCGAACCAGCCCTTCAGCATCGCCGGCTGACCCGACCACCAGGTGGGATACGTGAGCACGAGGGTGTTGCACCACTCGAGCAGCTGCGCGTGCGGGGCGATGTCGGGCTTGGTCGACGGATCAGCCAGGTGATTGCGGCGCTCCCACGCTGACAGCACCGGCTCGAAGCCCTCAGCGTAGAGATCGATCTGGCGAACCTCGCCGCCGGCGCCGGTAATAGCCTCGGTGGCGCGGTCGCGGGCCATCGACACCGTCGACTCGGCCGACGGGTGGCAGTGCACCACGAGGGCCCGCACGCGGCTCGGCGGTGCGGCGCCGATGGCCGCCGTTGCGCTCATCGCAGCGACCTCATGGTGCGATGGACGCGATCGAGGAACGCGGTGCGGCGATCGGCGGTCGACGTGTCGACTGAGTAGAACGGCATCCACGTGGCGCGCGACCGCGGCCCTGCGCTGGCGCGCAGTGCCCGGGCAATGATGCGACGGCCGTTGTCGTTGATGGCCTTCACGTACCACCAGCTCGAGCCGTATGTGCTGATGCCGACAATCCGGCGGAGCCGGGACAATCCCGGACGCATGCGACCGCGGCTGTCGAGCTTGAACGCCACGCCGGGGCGCATGCACCGCTCGAGCCACCCCTTCAACACCGCCGGGAGCGAACTCCACCACGTCGGATACACCAGCACGAGAGCGTCGGCGGCGTTGATTCGCTCGATGTGCGCCACGACCCACGGCTCGAGGGCGGTCGTCGGCAGGGAGCCGGTGGCCGCGATGTCGACGTAGTGATGCCATTCCGCCGCTGGCATCACCGGATCGATGGCATCGGCGTAGAGGTCGAGCCGGTCGACGGTGTGTCCGCCCTCGACGAGTCCGTCGCAAGCGCGCGCAGCGATGGCATGGTTGAAGCTCTCCGCGCACGGGTGGGCGACCACCACGAGAACCTGCATCGCTGCAACCGTAGCCGCCTGCGTATCCTCGGTGGCGATGGACGGAACGGGCAGCAGAGCGCCGACGCGCGCCTATCTCGTGGCATTCGTGCTGGTCGGCGTGTCCATGAGCACCACTGGGTTCGCGCTGTCGCGGCTGCGCGAGCAGGCCGGCGGAGTGGGGAACGGGTCGATCTCGTGGCTGCTCTTCGTGGGCGCGGTCGGCTACGTGATCGGCTCGCTGTCGGCTGGCCGCGGCCTCGATGCGGGTCGAGGGCACCGCATGTGGGTGGCGTCGATGGCGGTCATCGTCGTGTCGTGGGGAGTGATCGCTGCGGCGTCGGCCCTGTGGCTGATGGTGGTCGCATCGGGAGTGATCGGCATGGCAGCCGGCATGGCTGATGCGATCGGGAACACGCTGGTGGTGTGGAGTCGTCCAGACGGCAGCGGCACGCTGCTGAACGCTCTCCACCTGTCGTTCGCCGTGGGCGTGATCGCGTGCCCCGTGATTCTGCGGGTCTCGTTCGAGTTCGGCGATCGTCTCTGGGGTGCGGTGGCGGCGATGGCGGCGATCGCCACGGTGAGCAGCGTGCCCATGCTGCGGCATCCGCCGCCGCGACAGACGCGCCTTGACGTCGCTGCACGGAGTGCCGCTGGCGGTGCTCGTGGCCGGCATGTGGTGCTGGTGTGCGCGTTCTTCTTCGCCTACGTGGCCTACGAGACGACATTCATCAACTGGATTGCCACGTACACCGAGGAGATCGGCTACACCACGGCGGTGACGGGAGTGTCGTTCATGGCCGGTGCCGGGTTCACGCTCGGCCGGGTGATTGCCGTGCCGGCGGCGAGTCGCTTCTCCGCCGGAGCGATCCTGGCGACGACGCTAGCGGGCTCGCTGGCGGTGCTCGCCGTCTTCGTCGTGGCACCAGGGGAGGGCCCTTTGCTGTGGGCGATCGCGTTCGTCTTCGGCGCCATGGTGGCACCGCAATATGCGGCGATGATGGGGTTCGCCGAGGCACATCTCTCACTCAGCGGGCGGATCACCTCGGCGATCGTCGCCACGTCGGGACTCGGCGCGCTGGTGATGCCGCGCATCATGGGCGAGTTGTTCGACCGGCGGGGTCCCGGCACGTTCCCCGGCATCCTCGTGGTGCTCGGGGTGGCCACCGTGGTGTCGGCAGTCGTGGTGGGACGATCGCTCGGCAGGGTGCCACGCGACGACGCCGAGCACGCCGTATGACGAGAGGATTCGAGTTGTCGCTGTGCGCCCCCTGGGTTTCGAACCCAGAACCTGCGGATTAAGAGTCCGTTGCTCTGCCGTTGAGCTAGAGGCGCGACCGGCGCCCGAGTGTAGGGGTGGTGGTCCACCGCTGCACGCATGCACCCGGGTGACCGACGGGAATCGAACCCGCGACATTCAGGACCACAACCTGACGCTCTACCAACTGAGCTACGGCCACCATGTTGTTGCGGCCGGCGGTCCCTGCGGAGCGCTGAGCCGAA
This sequence comes from Actinomycetota bacterium, assembly GCA_046052275.1. Taxonomy (GTDB): domain Bacteria; phylum Actinomycetota; class Acidimicrobiia; order Acidimicrobiales; family Ilumatobacteraceae; genus UBA668. The sequence goes on from JBJOMQ010000061.1 coordinate 11,252, forward strand.
TCTCAAGTGTGCCATATGGCAGCGCCGATTCCACCGGTCACTGGGGCGATGCGTGATGCGCGCTGACGTAGACGATGGAATCCATCGTCGGCTACGGTGAAGGAGACGGATATCGGAGGTTTCCCCGATGGGCGCGACGAAACGCGTTCTCGACCTGGGGCTCGCTGAGCGGGCCAAGCAGATCACGGCACGAGAGCTGGACGCCTACGTCCGGCGCACGCCGGGCTCGCAGGCCGCCAACGAGCGAGCCCGCAAGGTGCTGCCGATGGGCGTGCCGAGCAGTTTCCAGGCGTACGACCCGCATCCCGTGGTGGTCCGTCGCGCCCAGGCGTCGTGGATGGAGGACGTCGACGGCAATCGCTACATCGACTACGACATGGGCTTCGGAGCGCTGTTCTCCGGGCACTGCCACCCCGCAGTGCGCAGGGCGCTCGAGGCGCAGCTCGACGACGGCACGCTGTTCGTCACCCCGTGTGAGATGAACGCCGACGTCGCCGAACTGCTCGCCGAGCGCTACGGGCTGCCGATGTGGCGATTCACCAACTCGGGCACCGAGGCCACGATGGATGCCATCCGCGTGGCCCGTGGCATCACCGGCCGCGACAAGATCGTCAAGGTCGAAGGCGGCTACCACGGTCATCACGACGAGGTGATGATCAGCATGAAGCCGCCCATCGCCGAGGCTGGTCCTGCTGACGCGCCGATCGCCATCCCATCAACCGCTGGCATCACTCGTGGCGTGCTCGCCGACACCAAGATCGTGCCCTACAACAACCCTGAGGCCCTCGAGCGCGTCCTCCGCAACGGCGACGTCGCGGCGTTCATCGTCGAGCCGGTGATGGAGAACATCGGCATCTGCCGGCCGCAGCCGGGCTACCTCGAGGCAGTGCGCGAGATCACGCGTCGCTACGGCACGATGCTGATCTTCGACGAGGTGAAGACCGGCATCACCGCAGGCTGGGGTGGGGCAACCGGGGCACTCGGTGTCACGCCCGACCTGGTGTCGCTCGCCAAGAGCATCGGCGGCGGCCTGCCGCTCGGAGCATTCGGCGGCACGCAGGAGTGCATGGACCAGATCACGCGGGGCAGGGTCGTGCACCTCGGCACCTACAACGGCAATCCGCTCTGCATGGCGGCGGCCAAGGCGGTACTTGCCGAGGTGTGCACGCCTGAGGCGACCGATGCCACTATCGCCCGCAATCGCCGACTGCTCGACGCCTGCGATCGGATCATTGCCGACGCCGCACTTCCTGCGCACACGGTGCAGTTCGGCGCCAAGGGCTGCATCACGTGGGCGCCCGAGCCGATCCGCAACTACCGCGACTACAAGGCGACCGACTTCGACCTCGCCTTTGCGCAGTGGATCCACGGCATCAACCGCGGGGT
>JBJOMQ010000062.1:0-12578 GCA_046052275.1 Actinomycetota bacterium
GAACCCGCCGTCCGGCTCGGCGGCCCGCAGCCGGCCAGCACCTGCCAGCGCATCGCCTACACGGTCGGCGTCGCCACGCAGGCGACACAGGTCGTGGTCGTCGCTCCGCCGACGACCTCCGCGACCTCGGCGGCGTTGCAGCTGGCAGTCCTCACGTCTCGCGGATGGCAGTGCGGGCCCGTCTTCGCTGCGCGAATCGGCCGCAACGGCGTGCGGCCGCTCCTGCAGCGACGGAGCGGCGACGGGACGACGCCGGCGGGCGTGTTCCCACTCGGCGAGATGACTGCATGGGACGGCGAGCGGTTCAGTGTCTTCGGCAATGATCCCGACCCGGGCGTCACTGCGGGCGACTACCGCGACGTGCGCACGGGCGACTGCTTCGGCGCAACACCCAATCACCCCGACTACGGCCATCTCGTCTATCGGTCGGCTGCAGACTGCCCCGGCCCCGACGACGAATACCTGCCGCGGTATGGCGGCGCCTATGCGCATGCTGCCCTCATCGGCGCCAACATGGAGCCCGACGTGAGCGGCGATGCGCCGGGCGAGATCCCGTATGCGGCTGCGATATTCCTCCACCGCCACTCCTTCGATGCCACAGGCGCATCAAAGCCGACGTCGGGTTGCGTGTCACTGCAGATGTCGGACCTCGTGTCGGTGCTCCGGTCGATGAGGCGCGGGGTTGTCTTCGCAATCGGTACCGCCGACTGGCTGCTTGCCGGATCGTGGTGACAGGCGCCCGGAGGGACGCAGAGCTCTCGCGGAAGGCTGATCTACGCTCAAACCGATGACGACCGCATTCCCGCGCCTGTTCTCGGAGATCCGCCTCGGCCCGGTCATCGCACGGAATCGGATCGTCTCGTCGGGTCACGACACCGTGATGGCCGTCGATGGGAAAGTGACCGACCAGCTCGTTGCCTACCAGGAGGCCCGCGCCCAGGGCGGGGTGGGCCTCATCGTGGCGCAGGTGGCTGGCATCCACCAGTCGGCTAAGTACACGGGGTCGGTGCTCATGGCCGACGACGACTCGTGCATCCCCGGCCTGTCCCGACTCGCCGAGGCCGTCCACCGGCACGGGGCCCTGTTGTTCCAGCAGCTCTTCCATGACGGCAGGGAGATGATGGACTCAGGTGAGGGAATGCTGCCGGTTGCACTGAGCGCATCGGCCGTGCCGAACGAGCGCTTCCACATCATGCCGAGGGCAATGACGGCCGACCAGGTGCGGGAGATGATCGAGTGCTATGCGTCGGCCGCGGGACGGATGCGGAGGGCTGGTCATGACGGAGTCGAAGTCGTCGCCTCACACGGGTACCTGCCGGCGCAGTTCCTGAATCCACGCACCAACCTGCGCAACGACGACTACGGCGGCTCGCTCGCCAATCGTATGAGGTTCCTCCGCGAGGTGCTCGAATCGGTTCGACGTGCAGTCGGTTCCGGACTGGCGGTGGGGCTTCGGATGTCGATTGGCGAGGAGGCCGAGGACGGCCTCACCCCAGAGGAGGGACTTGAGGTGCTCGCTGCGATGCGCGGCGAGGGGCTCTTCGACTACGTGTCGGTCGTTGCGGGTACCTCGGCCACGATCGCCGGATCCGACCACATCGTGCCGCCGATGACCATGGTGTCGGGCTACACGGTGCCTCTGGCGCGTCGTGTGAAGGATGTCGTCGACGTGCCCGTGATGGTGGCAGGCCGCATCAACCAGCCACAGGATGCGGAGCGCTACCTGTCAGCGGGTGATGCCGATGCGGTGGTGATGACGCGAGCGCTCATCTGCGATCCCGAGATGCCGGCGAAGGCGCAACGGGGTGCTGCCGACGACATCCGCGCCTGTATCGGCTGCAACCAGTCGTGTATCGGACACTTCCATCTCGGATACCCGATCTCGTGCATCCAGCACCCGGAGACTGGTCGCGAGCTCACCTACGGGGTGCGGGTACGTGCGGCGAGGTCGCGTCGCGTCGTTGTCGTCGGCGGCGGGCCAGGCGGAATGAAAGCCGCCGCGGTGGCGGCCGAGCGCGGACATCAGGTCACGCTGCTCGAGACGGCCGCCCAGCTTGGAGGGCAGGTGCTGCTTGCCGAGCAGATTCCTGGCCGGGCCGAATTCGGCGGTGCAGTGGCGAACCTGCGACGCGAGATGGAGCGCGCTGGCGTGGAAGTCCGGCTGCGCACGCCGGGCAGCCTCGAGCTGATTCAGGCGCTGCAGCCTGATGCCGTCGTACTGGCGACGGGAGCGACACCCCGACGCGCCCATCTCGAGGTGCTCGGCGAGCCGGTGGTGCTCGACGCGTGGGAGGTGCTGGGTGGGGCCGAGGTAGCGATGGGCCGCGTCGTCGTCGCCGACTGGCGATGCGACTGGATCGGGCTTGGCGTCGCCATCCTCATGGCCGAGCGCGGTCACCGCGTCACCCTTGCAGTGAACGGCTACCACGCCGGGCAGCGCATCCAGCAGTACGTGCGCGACGAGATGATCAAGCACGCGCTTCGCCGAGACGTCGAGATCGTCCCGCTGGTGCGTCCGTACGGGGCCGACACCGACACCGTCTACCTGCAGCACGTGCTCACGGGGGAGCCGGTGATCATCGAGTCGGTGAGCGCGTTGGTGATGTCGCAGGGGCACGAGTCGGTCAACGACCTCGAACACGGCCTGCGATCGGCCGGCACCGAGGTGCACATGGTCGGCGACTGCCTTGCACCCCGAACGGTCGAGGAGGCCGTCTTCGAGGGCCTGAAAGTTGGCACCGCGCTCTGAGGGGCGCAGCAGGGTAGCGGTCCGGTTCTGGGCCACCGCTATGAGCGGCGGCGAAATCTCCTGCCGAGCGGGATCATCGCCGGAAGCTGCTGCACGATCTCGTCGTAGCCGGGCCGGCGCTCGGCGGAGCGTCGGTCCATCATCGGAACCGATCCGAATCGCAGGAGCGCAGTCATTGACAGCGGACCTGCGGCCGTCCACCACCATGCCGATGGATGGCCTGCGACGCCGAACAGCCAGACTCCCCACCACATCGATGCCTCACCGAAGTAGTTGGGATGGCGGGAGAGCGCCCACAGGCCGCTGCGGAACGGCGCCGTGCTCCCTGTCCGGCGATGCGCCCGCATCTGCTCGTCGGCTGCGAACTGCAGCACCGCGGCGCCGACAACAACGGCAGCCGCCAGCGCGTCGAGTGCCGAGAGCGGCCGGTCACCGAGGGTGAGTGCCGCGTACATGCCCAGGCATCCGGCATAGACCTGCAGCGTGGGGTAGAGGTGGATGGCTGTCAGGTCGATGAGCCAGCCAGGTGCGGACGACTGCTGCCGCAGCATCCGATACCGCCAGTCCTCGTGTGACGGCCCACTCCATCCACGCGCCCAATTCATGGTGAGTCGGACCGCCCAGACCGAGACTGCCCCGATCAGCAGGACCGTGCGTCCGTCGGGCACGCCGGTGCCGCGGCTGGCGAATGCCCATGCGATGAACGGTGGAATCACGGACCAGTACGGGTCGTAGAGGCTCGAGTTGCGCAGCGCCATCGACGCCGCGAACACGGCCACGGTGGCGAAGAGGTCGGCGATCAGCACGGCCGCCAGCGGGTGCAGCCCGCTGCACGCATCGAGTACGAACGCGGCACCGATGAGCACCCCGGTGTAAAGCGCTGCGACGGCCACGAGGGCAGACCGCCTGCCGTCTCGGTGTCCGACGCGCGCGGCGGGATCGTGATGGGTCTCCATGGGATGGGACTAGCACGTGGGCGGGTGCTCGACGCGCATGATCCGAATGTCGAGTGGCGGCTCGGCTACACTCCGTGGTGGTTCTCGGCGTGGCGCATGCCGTACAGGGCCGCACACGACATGCACTTCTCCCGCCGCCTGATCATCGTCGTCGCCTCGCTGGTGGGGTCGCTGTCGCTCGTGTCGGTGCTGGTGCCAGGTGCCGATGCAGCGCGTCGCCCGAAGCCGCCGCCCACCACGACAACCTCCACCACGACGACGTCCCCGACCTCGTCGACGAGTACGTCGACGTCCACGAGCACGACCTCGACGACGACCTCGACCACGACTTCGACCACCAGCACGACGCTGCCAGCAGGGACCGTGGCCGGCACCGCCGCTCAGCTGCTCAGCCAGCTGGCGACGCTCGCTGAGGTGGGCACCGGATACTCGCGCACGCTCTTCACGCACTGGATCGATGCCGATGGCGACGGCTGCAATACGCGGTACGAAGTGCTGATCGCCGAGTCACTGACCGTTCCGGTGGTCGTCGCGCCGTGCACGATTTCGAATACGACGTGGTTCTCCGCCTATGACGGCATCACCGAATACCTGCCGGCAGACGTCGACATCGACCACGTGGTGGCGCTGAAGGAGGCGTGGGACTCAGGGGCATGGAACTGGACGGCGGAACGCCGTCGCGCGTTCGCCAACGACCTCGACGACCAGCGAAGCCTCATTGCGGTCACCGACAACGTGAACGCAGCAAAGGGCGACATGGATCCGGCGCAGTGGATGCCGCCACGGGCCGACGCCCACTGCCAGTACCTCTTCGATTGGGTGGCGGTGAAGGTGAGGTGGGCGCTTGCAGTCGACCTCGCTGAGCGCACTGCGATCTCCACCCGACTCGTCGCCTGCCCGGCGACCGTGCTGACCGTCCGGGCGGCCTGACCGGTCACCGGCCGCCCACGCCTCCGGTCGGCACCGTCTACCAGGTCAGTACGGCAGTCGGCGGCAGGTCGCCCAGTCCATGCGGTCCCTGGTGAACGCGGTGCGAAGTCGATAGCCGGCCGGCTCGTAGTGGATGCCGTCACCCTCCAGGTACTGCCGCGTGGGTTGCGACGCCCAGTCGAGCACCAGCAGGTTCGGATACTGGGCGCTCTTGTAGGTGAGAACGTCGTTGAATCGCGTCTGGGTGGTGAGATTGCCAAGTTGGAGATTGATCCACAGCACGGTCCGTGATCGTCCGACCGCTGCCATCGCCCTGTCGATGTTGTCACCGAACCACTTCGCAGTGAAGCCCGCAGCGGCATCATTCGTGCCGAGACCGACCACCACGAGGGGCTCGAGTCGGCCCTCTGCTGCCTCGATCGTCAGGCGGTTCGCCCCGCCGTCCGCGAACCGGGACTGCCGAGCGTCGATCCTGGCCACGTAGCCGGCGGCGGCAAGCACGTCGTCGAGGCCGCCGAACTCGACTGCCCCGACCGTGAGCGAGTCGCCGATTACATACGCGCGGCGCTCCTGGCAGATCGCCGGAGGAGGCGTGGTTGGAAGCGTCTGCACGCGGTCGCCGCGTGCGGCGAGATTGGACGCGATCGCCGGTACATCAACAATGCTCTCGCCGCCGACGTCGAACCCGTACTCGGCAACGACAGGTGTGGCGGCCAGCATCGCCGCGACCGCAACGGCCGCGAGGGCGCGGCGACGAGCACGTGCGAGAAGCATCAGACCGCACGCTATTCGCTGCGGCCAGCGCCGGTGGAGCACCGCGTGCCGATGAACGGCGCTGTGCACCTAGTCTTCGGCCATGGCGCGGCGCAGGAGGCATCCGACCCATGTGGCGCGCCGGCGGGCGCTGTGGCGAGGGGTGGTGCCGTTCGCGCTCGCCGTGGCAGTCTCGGGGTGTTCCCACGACGCTGCCGTGTCCCCGCTGCCGGACACTCGAGCCGCGGTGCAGGCATCGTCCCCGACGCTGGCGGCGTCCACCTCGACGAGTTCCACGTCCACGACCTCGTCCACATCGACCATTCCCGAGTCGCGCATCGTGTCGATGGCGTTCTCAGGTGACGTACTCATCCACACCTCGCTCTGGGAGCAGGCGCGAGAGACGGCGGGAGGTGACGGCTACGACTTCTCGCCGATGTTCGCCGAGACGGCACCGCTCGTGGCAGCAGCCGATGTGGCCATCTGCCACCTCGAGGTTCCGATCGCCCCGCCGGGCGAGGAGCCGTCGACGTTCCCGCTGTACGGCGCGCCGAGAGAACTGGTGGCGGGTATCAAGTCGGGGGGATACGACCGCTGCTCGACGGCGAGCAACCACACGCTCGACCAGGGAACGGAGGGAATCGACGCCACGCTCGCCGAGTTCGACGCCCAGGGACTGGGGCAGGCCGGCATGGCGCGAACTCCCGAGGAGATCGAACCCCGCCTGTTCGAGGTCAATGGGGTGCAGATCTGCCACCTCTCGTATACGTGGAGCTTCAACGGCCTCAGCCTCCCGTCGGACGAGCCATGGCGGTCGGTCGAGATCGACACCGACCGGATCATCGCTGACGCGATCCTCGCCCGTGAGCGGGGCGCCGAGGTCGTGGTGGTCAGCATGCACTGGGGTGCCGAGACGGTTGCCTCCATCACATCCACGCAGCGCCGCCAGGCGGAGGCCATCACGGCATCCGGGCAGATCGATCTGATCGTGGGCCATCACACCCACGTCGTGCAGCCGATCGAGCAGGTGAACGGGGTGTGGACGGTGTTCGGCATGGGGAACGTGCTCAGCAACCACCCGACGCGCGAGTTCTTCCCTCCGAGTTCGCAGGACGGGGTCATCGTGACCGTCACGATCGAAGTGTCGGCTGCAGGTGATGTCACTGTTGAGCGGCCGGTCGCCCACCCGACCTGGGTCGACCGTCGCAACGGCTACGTGATCCGCGACGTGCTCGGGCAGCTGGCGCGGCCTGATCTCGCAGCGGGCATGAGGACCGTGTACGCCGAGTCGCTCGAGCGCACGCGGCGAATGGTGGGCGAGTTCTTTCCGGCACGCTGACCGCCGCTGCGATCAGGAAGCTTGCCGGTATGCGGCGTAGGAATCCACCCAGAGGCCGAGCAGCGCGTCGAGCAGAGGCTGCAGCCAGGTGGCCACTTCGTTCGAGATATGGCTGTCGTCTCGGTAGGCAAGCAAATCGCCGATGACAATCGGGCAAATGCCTCCGCTGCACAGCCACGCGGTCGGCTCGACGTAGCCGACTGAACGACCGGCGGTTGTGGCTCGCACCCAGTCGTCGATCGCATTCACGCGTCCGTCATCGAGCGTTGCCGCACAGCGACTGACGTCGCTGCGGTTCTCCGCCGCGCACGCTGGTGCCGAGCGATCAGGCCGCGGCGTGTCGCCGAGAACGATGGGCTCGATCCCGTCGGAACCGAGGCTGTCGAGCAGCGGTGGGAGCAGCTGCTGCCACCATTCGATTCCAATAGATTCGCGGCTCTCGGCCTCTGCAAGTCGGTGATACTGCGAGACCACCACGACCTCGACGGACTGCTCGCGCATGTATCGACGGACATCGTCACGCCACGGCTGGCAGTGCGTGAACTCTGCGCTGGCACCGAAGTTGTACACGGCGACGTCGAGATAGGGGCAGCCCCCCTGGGTGAGAGAGAGGAGTCGCCAGCCCCGAGCAGCGGCGACCTGTTCGAGGGGGGTGAACCACTGCGCGGCGTGCGAGTCGCCCCACAGCGCCACAGTGACAGTTCCCTCAGGATCGCCGAACACGCAGTCGTCTCGTACGCGGGGCGAGAGGTATTGGTGGCATCCGTTGCCGTAGATCACCGGCACGTCGTTCTTGGCGTCGAGTACCGGAGGCCTGACATTGTCGGGAAGCGCAGTCGGTGCCAGCGCGTCGATGACTGCCTGCGGTGCCGCCTCGCCGTCCATCGTCAGTGCCGGTGGCGGTGCCGGAATGGTGGTGGGGGCGGGGAGTGTCGACGATGAGGCCAGGCCGTGGGTCGTCGTGGGTGCCGCCGTGGTGGTCGCTGCGAGCACCGGCGCCTCGGCGACGAGACCCGTTCGAAGGTCGGGCGAGTACGCAGCTGCAACCGTGCTCGAGCCGATGGCGGCCATGACGAGCATGCCGCCGATGGCAACGGACACGGCGGGTCGCGCCGCCAGCCACCTGCTCGACCGCACCGGATGCTCGACAATGCGGTAGCCGGCCTCGGCGACGAGCGCAACACCGACTGCCAGCAGGAGCCGCCACGATGCGGGCAGCGGTGCACCTCGGTGCGATTCGGCGATCACCAGCGCCGGCCAGTGCCACAGGTAGAGCGAGTACGAGCGACTGCCGAGGTACTGCAGCGGCCGCCAGCGCAGCAATGCCACCGGGCCCCATGCGGCGTCGCGGCTGCCTTCACCGGCTGCCAGTACGGCAACGGTGGCCGCTACGGGCACCATGGCGATCCAGCCGGGGAATGCGTCGGCCGTGCCGAGGAGGACAACGCTTCCGATCACGGCAGCGATGCCAGCCCACCCGACTGCAGCGCGGACCGCAGCCGGCACCCGGGCAGCGGTGGAAGCTCCTGCGGCGAGGAGCGCGCCGAGGCCGAGTTCCCATGCCCGTGTGTGCAGGCCGTAGTACGACCATGTTGGATGTCCGGCAGTGAGGAGACCGCTCAGGCAGTACGAGGCGACGATCACCAGGCACATTGCGGCGGCGGTGCGTCGGCGCACCCGCGATCTCGCTGCCGATGCCGTCACAGCGGCTATCAGCGCCGGCCAGAGGAAGTAGAACTGCTCCTCGACGGCGAGCGACCAGAAGTGCAGCACCGGCGAGGGCTCGAGCGATGCAGTGAGGTAGTCGGTGCCACGGTCGGCAAAGAGCAGATTGGCGGCAAAGAGCGCCGACGCCCGAAACTCGGCAGTGAGGTCGTCGAGGCGTGTCGGATCGAGGAGTCGCGATGCAGCGATGGCTGTGGCGGCCAGGACCACGGTGGAGATGGGCAGTAGCCGCCGTGCGCGCCGCGCATAGAAGCGGAGGATGGAGATCGACCCGTTGCGCTCTCGCTCGGCGACGAGCAATGTGGTGATGAGGAACCCGGAGATGACGAAGAAGACGTCGACGCCGACGAAGCCACCGGAGGTGCCGGGTACTCCGAAGTGGAAGAGCAGCACGGCGACGACAGCGAGTGCCCGCAGCCCCTCGATGTCGCGGCGATGGGTCACGACGACAGAGTAGTGGTGACGCGCTGTTCGGGATCGGTGCGTCGACTGACGGTCGTCGTCAGGTGAGTCTGCACATAGGATCGCCTGATGGCACGCGAACTGTCCATCGGGGTCCAACTTCCTGAGGTCGAGCGTCGCGTCCAGTGGACCGAGCTGATCGCCATGGCGCGGACCGCCGAGGCGGTGGGATTCGACAGCCTCTGGCTGGGCGACCACCTGCTCTACGACCTGCCCGATGGAACACCGCGTGGGCCGTGGGAGGTGTGGACCTCGCTTGCGGCCATCGCCGCGTCGACCGACTCGATCATGCTCGGCCCGCTCGTCGCATCGCTCAGCTTCCATGACCCGGCGATGCTCGCCAAGATGGCGGCGACCGTCGATGCGATTTCGGGCGGGCGGCTGATCGTCGGCGTCGGGGCAGGGTGGAACGAGCGCGAGTACCGCGCCTTCGGCCTGCCGTTCGACCACCGTGTCGACCGATTCGAAGAGGCCTTCCACATCGTTCGCCGCCTGCTGGCGGGAGAGGCGGTCGACCATGATGGCCGCTACTACCACCTCGAGCGCTGTGTGATTGATCCGCCAGCCACTCGTCCTGGCGGGCCTCCCCTGATGGTGGGATCGATCGGCCCTCGAATGCTCGGCATCACGCTGCCGCATGTGCGGATGTGGAACGTGTGGTTCAGCCAGTACGGCAACGAGCCGGACGGCCTCACTCGTGTCGTCGACTCGGTTCGCGACGAACTGGGCCGCGCGGGAAGGAGCCCCGACGACGTCGAGGGAACGGCGTGCGTCTTCGTCCAGACGCCGCGAGGGGCTGGTCGGATGATGGGCGACCCTGCAATGTCGGCACCTCCGCTTCGCGGTTCGGCATCCGAGATCGCCGACCAGCTGAGGGCACTGGCGATTCCGGGAATCTCACACCTGCAACTGGTCGTCGATCCGATCGATCGGGAGAGCATCGAGTGGCTTGCCGACGTCCTTGTGGCGCTGCGGCGCTGAGTCCCGCCGGGCAGCGTTGCGCTAGCCGAGGGGCACGAGTGCGGGCAGCGTGATCTCGAGGATCTCGAGGTCGGCGCTCGGAGCCGACCATCTGAAGGGGGTCTTCGACGGAATGGTGACGGCATCGGCCTCGCCGAGGCGGTGGACGTCGCCGCCGATCGTGAGTTCGACAGTGCCGCGCAGCACGAAGCCGAAGACGAACTCTCCCTCGTGGTGGACCATCCGCACTGCGTCGCCGGTGGAGGATCGACCGACGACGCCAGCACCAGCGGCAGGCCGCACGACGCGGACCCCGGCCAGGCCGTCGGTGGCCGATCCGATGCCGGTGTCCCGCTGCTCGAAGTGGTCGTCGACACCCCACGTCGTCCACTCGGCGCCGGCCGCCTGGTGGAAGATGAAGCGGTGCCCGGCTGCCCCGAACGGGCGATCGGGCAGTGATCGGCCCGTTGGCAGTGCCAGTGCCGGATCGCCGTAGGTGTCGTGCTCGGCAGGGCAGCCGATCTCGACCACCTGCATGCCGGCCGATGCCTCGACGACGCGATGCCGGATCGTGGAGGGCTGCAGCACGCAGTCACCCTCGCGCATGGTGATGAGGTCACCCTGGTCCTCGTAGAGCACGCTCACCCATCCGCGGTGGCAGAAGATCATCTGGAAGCGCACGTCGTGGAAGTGCACGTAGTCGGGAACGGGGCCGCCGTCGGGGATGAGGATGTGCGACGCGATGAACCTTCCGCCGAGGCGACCGTCGATGAGGTCGCGGTACTGCATGCCCGCCCGGCCCTCTCCGGGCGCCGACGCGCCAGCGCGACTCAGCGTGAACTGCTCGACCAGCGGCGGGATGGTCGGTGAGTCGGGTGACGTGACGAACTCGACAACGGTGCCGCCGGGGGAGATCGCAGTGCGGGCGCCCTCGGTGCCAGCGCGCAGGCGCATCACCGGGCTCGGGCATTCAGCGTCGACCTCGAGAGCGATCGACATGCCGTGTCCGCCAAGGACGGCTCGGCGGGGATGATCGGCGGGGGAGATGACGCGGACGCCGAAGCCGAGCGCAGTGAAGAAGTCGATACTCGCCGACAGTGGCTCCGGACACGGGACGAGCACCTGACCCGGGGCGAGATGGGCGGCTGCGGTCGGGTCCACCCGCCAATGTTGGCCGATCAGCTGCGGTAGCGGCGAGTCGCCCACGGATCGTGCCGGCCGTGCTCCGCTACGGTCGTGTCCGTGTCGACGCCGATCGAGATCCGCTCGCCGCTGCAGGGCACCGTCGTCGCAGTCGAGATGGCTGCCGGCGAGAGAGTCGAGGCGGGCGGCGTGCTCGTGCTGGTGGAGTCGATGAAGATGCACCACCCGGTGCTGGCGCCATGCGTGTGTGTCGTCGCTGCCGTGCTTCTGCAGCCGGGCACCACGGTCGGTCTGGGCGACGTCGTCGCCCTGGTCGAGGCCGTGGCAACGCCGGACGACATGTCCGGCTCAGGGTCCGATGCCGGCGCCGCATCCTCCGGTGCCCATGTCGCTGTCGTCGGTGACTCCGTCGCCGTGCCGTCAGCGCGCGCCGACCTCCTCGAGGTGCTCCGCCGCCACGAGGCAGGTCTCGATGAGGCCCGGCCGCAGGCTGTGGCACGTCGTCGCGAGCGCGGCCGGCGGACCGCACGCGAGAACATCGCCGACCTGGTCGACACCGGCTCCTTCGTGGAGTACGGGCCGCTGGTGCTCGCCGCCCAGCGTCGTCGCCGCTCGCTCGACGACCTGATCTCGAGCACTCCCGCCGATGGCATGGTGGGTGGCATTGGCACGGTGGCAGGCCGTCCGGTCGTGGCCCTGAGCTACGACTACACCGTGCTGGCGGGCACCCAGGGAGGGCAGAACCACCGCAAGAAGGACCGGCTGTTCGAACTCGCTGCCGAGCTCAGGCTGCCGGTGGTCTTCTTCACCGAGGGAGGAGGCGGGAGACCGGGCGATACCGACCTACTCGGTCCCAGCGGGCTCGACTGTGCCGCATTCGGCCTCTTCGCCGAACTCTCCGGCCTCGTCCCACTCGTCGGTGTCGTGTCGGGCTACTGCTTTGCCGGCAACGCCGCCCTGCTCGGATGCTGTGATGTCGTCATCGCCACCGCTGGCAGCAACATCGGGATGGGCGGCCCCGCGATGATCGAGGGCGGAGGGCTCGGTGTGTACCGACCCGGCGAGATCGGCCCCGTCGACGACCAGGTGTCGAGCGGAGTCGTCGACATCCTCTGTGCCGACGAGGAGGAAGCCGTCCTCGCGGCGAAGCAGTACCTCGGCTACTTCACGGATACGAGGCCAGGCTGGACGTGTGCCGACCAGGTGGTGCTCCGCGACGCTGTGCCGCCCGACCGCAAGCGCCCCTACGACATCCGGGCCGTGATGAGCGCGCTATTCGACGAGTGCAGCGTGCTCGAACTCCGGAGCGGATTCGGGCGCGGGATGGTGACGGCCCTCGCCCGCATCGAGGGTCGGCCGATCGGGGTGATCGCCAATGATCCCTCGCATCTGGGCGGCGCGATCGACAGCGATGGGTCCGACAAGGCGGCTCGGTTCATGCAGCTCTGCGACGCCTTCGACATGCCGATCGTGACGCTCGTCGACACGCCCGGGATGATGGTCGGGCCCGACGTCGAGCGAACGGCACTCGTGCGCCACTGCAGCCGGCTGTTCGTCACCG
>JBJOMQ010000063.1:0-12415 GCA_046052275.1 Actinomycetota bacterium
GCGGCCTGTGCCTCGTGGAGCACGCTGTATGCATCGGCGACCTCTGATGGCAATGGTCCGAGGTGCACGCATCGCGTGATGTCGCTGCAGTAGCCGTCCTTGGTGCCGCCGAAGTCGCAGAGCACGATCTCGCCCTCGCGTATCACCCGGCTTCCGGGATGGTGATGCGGCGACGCAGCGTTCTCGCCGGCGGCGACGATCGCGAAGTTGACGATGTCGTGGCCCTCGGCGATAAGCCGTGCCGAGATGTCGGCACTCACTGCCGCCTCGGTGCGGCCGGCGAGCGGGATCTCGCCGCCCTGGAGCTGCGCGGCGACTCGGTCGGCAGCGGCGCCTGCCGCCCGCAGCGCCTCGATCTCGGCACTGTCCTTGCGCATCCGCAGCTCACCCATGACGTCGACAGAGCGCACATATCGCGTTGCGCCGGAGGGCCAGTGGCCGAGCAGGTCGACGAGGAACCGTGCCCACATGGTGTCGCCGACTGCAGCGACTGCGGGCGCCGGCACCAGCGAGGCCACGATCGCCACCGGGTCATCGGTCTCGTTCCACGGCCGGAGCGTGAAGACCCCGGGCTGCTCGACGACACGCGGGGCCTCGAGTCGCGGGATCACCAGCGTTGCGTCAGCATCGCGTGGCACGACCAGCATGGTGAGCCGCTCGAGCGGCATCGCCTCGTACCCGGCGAGGTATGGGAGGTCGCTGCCGACCGAGACCAGCAGGGCGTCGATGCCCTTGGCGGCCATCACGGAGCGGGCCCGGTCGACCCGGGCCTGGAGGACTGATGTCGAAGCGGCGTGGCCCATCGGCGCATTCTGCCGCAGCGGCCGCCCGTATGCTCGCTCACTGTGCCGTTGAGGACGTCGATCGTGGCGGGCGCGCTGGTCGCGTCGCTCGCTGCGAGTGCGTCGTGCACCATCGACTCCGGCGTGCGTGCCGTCGAGTCGCGGGCCTCGGGCGTGGGCGGACTCATCCCTGACGCCAGGCAGGACGACGGCAGCGAGTTCACCGTCACGCCCGGCGTGGTCGACTTCGGCGACGACAAGCCCGAGCGCCCCTACGACGGCTTCCTCACCGCCGTGTTCAGCGAGGTCGAGGCCTTCTGGGCCGAGCAATTCCCCGCCGTGTATGGGACTGCGTGGGAGCCACTCGAAGGAGGCGTGTTCGCCGCATACCCTGAGCGCAGCGATCCGATCCCCGGCTGCGGCACCGAGGAGACCACCTACGACGAGGTGTACGACAGCGGGGCGTTCTACTGCCGGCCCGGCGACTTCATCGCCTACGACGACGCCGATCTGCTGCCCTCACTCGTCGCCGATCTCGGCAAGGAGGCGGTGGCCATCGTGCTCGCCCACGAGTTCGGTCATGCGGTGCAGGCGCGCATCGATGCGTTCGACGAGCCAGTCATCCTGAAAGAGCAGCAGGCCGACTGCTTCGCCGGCGCGTGGACAGCGCACATGGTCGCTGGACAGGGCATTTCCGTCACCTTCGATGATGCCGACATCCGAGCGGGCCTGATCGCCATGATCCAGATCCGCGATCCGGTCGAGTTGGCCGGCATGTACAGCACCGATGCACACGGCACCGGCTTCGACCGGGTCGGCGCATTCCAGGATGGCTTCGCCGGAGGGGCGCTGCGCTGCTCGACGTTCTTCTCCGAGAGCCGACTCGACCAGCTCATCGACATCCCGTTCCTCTCAGACCTCGACGATCCGAATGCCGGCAACCTGCCGCTGTTCGACCCGGCCGACGGCGGCAGCGACATCATCACGCTGATTCCAGCGAGCCTCGACCAGTTCTGGTTGCCGCTGCTCGACAGCAGCGGAATCGACTTCACCCCGCCCGACTTCGAGCCGTTCAATGCGGGTGGCCCGTATCCGACGTGTGCCTCGCTCGACATCCAGCCGGCGGAGGGCAGCGTCGTGTTCTGCGCCGCCGACGGCACGGTGTACTGGGACCGCGATCTCGCGCTCGCCCTTGCTGCCGATCCGCTCACCGGCGACCTGTCGGTGGGCTACCTCTTCGCCGTCGCCTACAGCGAGGCAGTGCAGCTCGCCGTGGGCAGCACGCTTGCGGGCGAGAGCCGCGCCCTGGCAAGCGAGTGCCTCACCGGAGCATGGGTGGGGTCGATCGTGCCGCCGACGCCGGGCGACAGCGTCGTCCAGCTCTCGGCCGGCGATCTCGATGAGGCAATCATCACGGCGATCAGCCGCAGCGACCCCACCGAGGATGCCGACATCGTGGGCGGCGCGTTCGAGAAGGTGACCGCATTCCGGGCCGGCGTGCTCGACGGCGCCCAGAACTGCTGACGCCCGGCACTGCCGAGCCGGTCAGGGCGCGAGCGTCGTCGAGGTCGGCGCCGGCTTCGTGGTGGTCGTTGGCTTCGCCGCCGTCGTCGTGGGCCGCGGCACCGTTGTGGCGAACGGCAGCGTCGTGGTGGTCGATGTCGTCGTCGTGTACGTGGAGTTCGGGTTGGCAAAGTTCCAGGACGGCTGGCTCTCTTCCTCGGTGACGTCCTCGGGTTCCTTCTCGCCGTTCCACACGAAGATGAAGTCCCCGATCTCGACGAGGGTCGGGAAGTAGTCGGCCACCCACTGCGGGATGCGGATGCACCCGTGCGAAGCAGGCCTGTTGGGCACGTTGTCGGCTCCGTGCACGGCAATGCCGTAGTTGAAGTAGACCGGATTCATCATGCCGCCGAGCGGTCCATTGCGCTTGCCGGCGTACTTGCGGGTGAACCGGAACACGCCGCCTGGGGTCTTTGCGTAGGCGCACTCGTCGCGCGTCACCGGCACCTCGAGCGGCACGCCATTGCGATCGGTGTCGTAGGTGACGAGCTCGCACCACAGCTTGGGCTTGCCGAACTCGTCGAGTTCGCCGCTGGAGATGTGCGTGATGAGCACCGACTGGTTGTTCTTGAAGACGATGAGCACCTGCAGGTCGAGGTACACCTCGACGTGGGTCTGGTCGGGGATGCTCTGCACACGACGCGGGTTGAAGATGAGGTTGTCCTGCATCTGCTGCCAGAGGTCGTTCGTGAGCACGCCCGTCTGCTGGTCGAAGCGGACGTTGTTGAGCACGCCCTCGAACGCCCACAGCGCCTGCTCGGTGCCTCCTCCGAACTGGCCGTCGACCGGACCCGGATCGAATCCGAGGTCGTGCAGTCGCTGCTGCATGGCCGTGACCTCGGGGCCGCTCATCCCGCGCACGAGCGGCTGGCTGAGATTGGTCTTCGTCGTCGGGCCGCCGGTGCCTACGACGACACCAGGCTGCGTGCTCACCGGCACCGTGAGGCTCGGGTCGTCGACCTGGCCGAGGTTGTCGAGCGAATCGACATCGCCGTTCCCACCCGCAAAGCCGGCGAAGACCACGGCCACCAGCACGGCGACAGCCCCCAGCGCCGGGAGCCACCGCTTCATCGGCGGGGGAGGCGGCGGTGCAGGTTGACGCGGCGGGCGGCGACGGGCGTTGCTGGCTGGTGGCCGACGGGGGGTCACGGGTACTCCGAGTAGGGCAGGACGGCGAAATCCTACTGACGGTGGCCGTGCGGGTGGAGGCAGGCGGCGTGAAAGCGGGCACGTCGCCGGAGCGGAGGTCGGCGAATGCCGCAGCCTGCGCTCACGAGGCGGCCCGGAACGCGCTCAGGCCGAGGCGTCCGGCGAGTGGCCGACCGGCGTGATCGACCGCAGTTCCTTGCGCAGCGCGAACATCTCGCCGAGGATGCGCTTGATCACCGACCCTGACGCCAGGGTGCTCTCGCCGCGGGTACGCGGGAAGTAGTCGACGCCGAACTGGATGACGTGGAAACCGAGCTTCTTGGCCCTGATGATGAGCTCGGCGTCGATGAACGAGCCTTCGCTGCGCAGGTCGATGTGGCGGAAGATCCTGGTGCGGCACAGCTTGAAGGCGAAGTTGATGTCGCGCATTCGCACGCCGAAGAGGCGGCGGATGAGGAGGTTGTAGAAGAAGGTGTAGATGATCCGCAGGCTGCCCTCGCCGGTGCGGTCGAACCGGTAGGCGCTGACGATGTCGGCCTCGTAGTAGCGCATGAGCCTGATGGCCTGCGCCGCCTCGGCCATGTCGAACGGGAGGTCGGCATCGCTGTAGAGGACGACGTCGCCCGTCGCCGACGCGAAGCCGGTCTTCATCGAGCCGCCGAGCTTGCGGTTCACCGGATGGTGGACTGCCTTGATCCGGTGATTGGCAGCGGCGAGCTGGTCGGCAATCTCCGGGGTGCGGTCGGTGCTTGCGTCGTCGACGACGATCACCTCGTAGTCACGAATGTCGCCCTTGGCGAGCAACAGCTCGCACTCCTCGATCGCCGAGGACACAGCCCGCTCGATGTAGAGCTCCTCGTTCCACATCGGGAAGAAGATGCTGAGCTTCTCGAACGGGTCGCCGAACCGTGCGGGCGTGGCGGGGGCGGTCACGACCAGCGAGGCTACCGCCATGGTCGCAGCGACTCCGGTCGCTACCCTCGCGCCGATGGACCCTGTTCCCCCTGCGGGCGACGTGCCTGCTGCGTCGGCACCGCCGTCGTACCCACCACCACTGCCTGCCCCGCCGGAACCCGCTCCGTCGGCGTGGGCGGCACGGCTGGAGGCGCGGCACCGACGTCACCGGCGGCCCGGCGATCTCGCTCCCGGATGGGCGAGCAGCGTTGCGGTCGGCTGGCTGCTCGTGGTGTTCGGCCTCGGTGCCGTATGGGTGAGTTCGAGGACGACGGGCTTGTCGACGTGGTGGATCGGGCCCGAGGCGCGGCCCGCTTCGGTCCTCGTCAGCGTGATCCCGTTCGTGCTGCCGACTGCAGTGATGATCGGCGTCCTCGCCGGCGCGCGCCACATGGCGTGGCTCGGCATCGCCGCGTCGCTTGCCACTGCGGCCGTCGGCATCGGCGACCTCGGCCGCGTGGCGGCCTACGGGATCGTCGAGCTCGCACTGGCGGGCGGCGGCCTCCTCATCGCGCTCGCTGCCTTCGCCGGGACATATCGGCGCAGTCCAATGGGCGACGATGGCGCGGACGCCGAGGCCGACCGCGGCGATCCGGCGGTCGACGAAGCCGGCCGGTAGCGTTCCAGACCGATGTCAAAGGTGCTCACCTCGCTGCCCGTCGGCGAACGAGTCGGTATCGCGTTCAGCGGCGGACTCGACACGTCGGCCGCCGTCGCCTGGATGCGCGAGAAGGGTGCCATCCCCTTCTGCTACACCGCCGACCTCGGCCAGTACGACGAGCCCGACCTGTCGGGTGTGCCCGGCAGGGCCCGCGAGTACGGCGCCGAGGAAGCACGCCTCGTCGACTGCCGCTCCGAGCTGGTGCACGAGGGCCTGGTCGCGCTGCAATGCGGTGCCTTCCACATCGCCACCGCCGGGAAGACGTACTTCAATACCACTCCCCTCGGTCGTGCTGTCACCGGCACCCTTCTCGTGAAGGCGATGCAGCACGATGGCGTCGACATCTGGGGCGACGGCAGCACCTACAAGGGCAATGACATCGAGCGCTTCTACCGCTACGGGCTCCTCGTCAACCCGGCCCTGCGCATCTACAAGCCATGGCTCGACCCGCAGTTCGTCGCCGAACTGGGCGGACGTGCCGAGATGAGCGAGTTCCTCACGACGCGCCAGCTTCCCTACCGAGCCAGCAAGGAGAAGGCGTACAGCACCGACGCCAACATCTGGGGAGCCACGCACGAGGCCAAGCTGCTCGAGGAACTCGGCACGAGCATGGACATCGTCGAGCCGATCATGGGCGTGGCGCACTACCGCGACGAGGTGCGCATCGACGCCGAGATCGTCAGCATCCGGTTCCACGAGGGCTGGCCGGTCGCCATCAACGGCACCGAGTTCCCCGACCACGTGGCGCTGGTGGTCGAGGCCAATGCGATCGGCGGCCGTCACGGACTCGGCATGAGCGACCAGGTCGAGAACCGCATCATCGAGGCCAAGAGCCGCGGCATCTATGAGGCGCCGGCATTGGCCCTGCTGCACATCGCCTACGAGCGGCTCGTCAGCGCGATCCACAACGAGAGCACGATCGAGAACTACCGGACGATGGGCCGTCGGCTCGGGCGCCTGCTCTACGAGGGCCGCTGGTTCGACCCGCAGAGCCTGATGCTGCGCGAGCCGCTGATGCGCTGGGTGGGGTCAGCCGTCACCGGCGAGGTGACACTGCGGCTCCGACGCGGCGACGACTACACGGTGCTCGATACCACCGGACCGCACCTCACGTACGCACCCGAGCGACTCAGCATGGAGAAGGTCGACGACGCCGCATTCGGCCCGCTCGACCGGATCGGCCAGCTCACCATGCGCAACCTCGACATCGACGACAGCCGCTCGAAGCTCGACGTGTATCGCAGCGCCGGCACCCTCGGACCCGGGGGGCTCACCGCACTCGAGGGCGGCCCCGTCGACGGCTGACCTCGGTCGGACGTCGACCCAGGATCAGAGCTTGCCGAGGAGTGCCGTCAGCATCTGCGCCCGCGGCACCAGCGTGTCGACCTCGACCCATTC
The DNA here is from genome assembly GCA_046052275.1 of Actinomycetota bacterium. Classification (GTDB taxonomy): domain Bacteria; phylum Actinomycetota; class Acidimicrobiia; order Acidimicrobiales; family Ilumatobacteraceae; genus UBA668. The sequence goes on from JBJOMQ010000063.1 coordinate 6,508, forward strand.
GTGATCGGCGTGCGCCCCGCCGCCCACGGCGCCCATGCCATCGAGCGTGGGGACGCCGATCGCCGCAGTGAAGTTGCCGTCGCTGCCGCCGCCGACCGCCACGCCTGCGACCTCGCCGATTCCGACCTCACGAGCAGCCTCGACGGCGAGCGGGAAGAGGCCTGCCGCCGAGCCGTCGGGCATCGGTGGCCGGTTGAGCCCGCCGAGCACCTCGATGCGCGCCCCCTCGACGGAGAGCGCCATCGACTCGAGCGCCCGGAATCCGACCATGAGCCGGTCGCCCTCGTCGAGCCGCTCGACCCGAGTGTCGACCTTCAGCCGGGTCTGTGCGGGCACGACATTCTCGGCAGTGCCGCCGACGACGACCGTCGGGGTGACGGTGGTGCCCTTTGACGGATCAGCCAGCGCGACGATCGCCGGCATCAGTTCGGCGAGCGCGACGACGGAGTTGACACCCTTCCATGGCTCGAGGCCGGCATGAGCAGCGCGACCGTGCACCACGACCTCGAACGTTCCGGTGCCCTTGCGTGCCACCTTCAGCGCACCGCCGTCGGCGCTTGCCTCGAACACCATCACCCGGCCGCACGCACGGGCGCGTCGCTCGATGAGTTCGCGGGAGTGGTCACTGCCCACCTCCTCGTCGGCGGTGATGAGGATCTCGATGCCCGACCGGTCGGCGAGTGCTGCCACGCCGTGCACTGCCTGCACGATGCCCGCCTTCATGTCGAACACACCGGGGCCCGTGGCCCTGCCGTCGCGCACCGTGAACGGGCGGGCTTCCACTGAGCCGACGGGAAACACCGTGTCGTGATGGCCGACGAGCAGCACTCGCGGGCTTCCGCCGCCAGACCAGAGCACGTGCGGGCCGGCGGGGCTGTCGATGAGCTGCGGCGACGACCCGAGGCGGCGCGTCATCACCGACGCCACTGCCTCCGCGCTGTGCTGCAGCCGCGGGAGATCGAGCGAGGGCGACTCGGTGTTCACCAGCAGCTCGAGGTCGTGGAGCATGTCGTTCAGCGCGATCACCTCTCCATTCTGGCGCGCGATCTGTGAGACTCGCCGGATGAAGCCCTCCGTGTCATCCACGCCCAGCCCGGTGCGGCGCTCGCTCGTCGCTGCCGTCGCCCTTGTCGCCCTGGCGGCCGCCGCCTGCGACAGCAGCGGTGCCGACAGCACTCCTGACGCTTCGTCGCCCAGCACGACGCCGGCCTCGTCGATTCCCGTCGTCGCGTCCGAGTTCAGGGTGCGGCCGGGCACCGAGCAGATCGCCGTGCTCGGTGCCGAGCCCGGCGACAGCCTCGCGGTCGTGCGCGATGGCGTGTCGGTCGCCACCGGCGTGGTCGACGAGGAGGGCTCGTTGCTGTTCCGGCAACTGCAGCCAGGCGACGGCTACGTCGTCCAGGCCGTGCCGGAGGCCGGTATCGACGCTCCCGTCGAGCAGTCAGCGACCATGACGGTCCTCGACGCCTCGTTCGTCCCGCCGCAGGCGCTCTACGCCGAGGAGCAGGCGCTGCTGCCCGCCGGCGGGTTCGGTTACATCACCACCCGTGATGGCACCACCCTCAGCGCCAACGTCATCCTCCCCGGCCCGCCCGAGGACGGCCCCTACCCCACCGTGGTCGAGTACAGCGGCTACTCGCCCAGCAATCCCGATGACGCCGCCCTTGCCCAGCTGTACACGGTGCAGGGCTTCGCCTATGTGGGCGTCAACATGCGCGGCACCGGCTGCAGCGGCGGCTCATTCCGCTTCTTCGAGCTCGTGCAGTCGATCGACGGCTACGACGTCATCGAGGCCGTGGCAGCACAGCCGTGGGTGCTCAACAACCGGGTCGGCATGGTCGGCATCAGCTATCCCGGCATCTCGCAGCTGTTCGTCGCTGCCACGCAGCCACCGAGCCTCGCTGCCATCACGCCGCTGTCGGTGATCGCCGACACCTATCGCAGCAACCTCTACCCGGGCGGCATCCTCAACACGGGTTTCGCTGTCGATTGGACGAAGAGCCGTGTCGAGCAGGCCAAGCCGTACGGCCAGCAGTGGACACGCGACCGCGCCGACGGCGGAGACCTCGAGTGCGCAAACAACCAGCTGCTGAGGCTCCAGAACCCCGACCTCGTCGCCGAGATCGGCTCCACGCCGTTCTACGACGAGGAACTCGGCGACTCGCTCTCGCCGCGGACCTTCGTCGACGACATCACCGTGCCGGTGTTCCTTGCCGGCGCGTGGCAGGACGAGCAGACGGGTGCCGACTTCGCGACGATGATTCCGCAGTTCACCGGCACCGATCACCTCTACGTCGATCTCGTCAACGGCCTGCACACCGAGGCACTGTCACCGCGGATCCTCGCCCGCTCGCTCGAGTTCCTCCAGCTGTACATCGCTGAGCGCGTGCCCGACATCTCGTTCGCCAACTCGCTCGGCCCGGTGCTCGGCAGCGCAATCTGGGGCGTGACGTCGTTCCTGCCGTTCGAGAACCGCTTCGCCGGGATGACATACGACGATGCACTCGCCGCATTCGAGGCAGAGCCCGCCGTCCGCGTGCTGTTCGACCAGGGCGGGCGCACCGACCTCACCGCCGGCTCGCCGGAGCCGATGGGCATCGCAGCGTTCGAGCGCTGGCCCGTGCCAGGTGCCGAGCCGCGGTCGTGGTGGCTCGGTCCCGACGGCACGCTGCTCGACGCGCCGCTGCCGGGAGGTACTTCGATCGAGGTCGCCTACACGGCCGACCCCGACGCGCTCCCCGCCACCTTCTATCCCGGCGGCGGCAGCAGCGACATCTGGAAGGCCGGCACCCAGTACGACTGGAGGCCACTGCCCGCCGGCACCGGCGTGGGCTTCGCCAGCGCGCCGCTGGCGGACGACATGGCCATCGTCGGCTCGGGTGCGGTGGAGCTGTGGGTGAGCGCCCAGGCGCCCGACACCGACCTCGAGGTCACGGTCACCGAGGTGCGGCCCGATGGCACCGAGATCTACGTGCAGAGTGGCTGGCTGCGCGCCAGCCACCGAGCCCTCGCCGCCGCCGATCCAGATGCGGGTGAGCTGCGAGCAGTGCACACCCACGCCGCAGGTGACGCTGAGCCATTGCCTCCCGGCGAGTTCAGCGCCGTGCGCATCGAGATCCTCCCCTTCGCGCACGTCTTCAGGGCCGGGAGCCGCCTCCGGCTCACCGTCGACGCGCCCGGCAACAACCGTCCGGTGTGGGCGTTCGACACGCTGAGCGCCGGCGAGACCGTCACGCTCGCCGCCGATGACGTGCGGGCAGCGCGCCTCATCCTGTCGTGGCTGCCATCCCTTGCCGTCGACTGGCCGGCGCCGGCGTCGTGCGGAGCGCTGCGCGGGCAGCCGTGCCGCACGTACACGCCAGCATCGAACGGCGGCTGAGCCGACGGGGCCGGCGCCGGCGCCGCCGATAGCCTCGTTTCCTCGTGAGCAACGCACCGACCGCGCCCTCTGCTGACGCGGCCGTGCAGGCAGCGGCCAGGCGCACCTTCGCCATCATCAGCCACCCGGACGCCGGCAAGACCACGCTCACCGAGAAGTTCCTGCTCTACTCGGGTGCCGTGCAGGAAGCCGGCGCGGTGCACGCCCGCGAGGGCCGCCGCTCGGCCCGCAGCGACTGGATGGATCTCGAGCAGCAGCGCGGCATCAGCATCAGCAGCACGGTGCTGCAGTTCCCGTACCGCCACCACACCGTCAACCTGCTCGATACGCCCGGCCACCGCGACTTCAGCGAGGACACCTACCGCGTGCTCGCTGCCGTCGACGCGGTGGTGATGGTGCTCGACGCAGCGAAGGGCATCGAGAGCCAGACGCTGAAACTGTTCCAGGTGTGCCGCTCGCGGAACCTGCCGGTGCTCACCTTCCTGAACAAGTACGACCGCCCGAGCCGCGAGCCCCTCGAGTTGCTTGACGAGATCGAGGCGCAGATCAACCTCCGTCCCACACCGGTCACGTGGCCAGTCGGCAGCGGCGACGAGTTCCGCGGCGTGGTCGACCGCCGCACCGCCATGTACACCGCCTTCACCCGCACTGCGCGCGGCGCAGCCGTGGCCGCCGAGGAAGAGCATCCGCTCGACTCGGCCGCTGCAGACGGCATCGCCGACGGCAGCCGGGCATGGAGGGCGGCGCTCGACGAACTCGGCCTGCTCGACGCCATCGGTGCCACGCTCGACCTCCCGTCATTCCTCGCCGGCACGTCGACCCCGTTGTTCGTCGGCTCCGCACTCACGAACTTCGGCGTGCGAAAGCTGCTCGACGCAGTGATCGACCTCGCACCTGCGCCCTCGCCCCGCGTCGATGCCGGCGGACACCCGCGCCCGCTCGACTCGCCGTTCAGCGCATTCGTCTTCAAGGTGCAGGCCAACATGGACCCAGCTCACCGCGATCGCATTGCGTTCGCCCGTATCTGCTCGGGCACCTTCGACCGTGGCATGACGGTCACCAACTCGCGCACCGGACGCGACATGACCACCAAGTACGCCACCACCGCATTCGGCGCCGACCGCGAGACTGTCGACATCGCCTTTCCGGGCGACGTCATCGGTCTCGTCAACGCATCGGGTGTGCTGATCGGCGACACGCTGTTCGAGTCGGGCCCGGCGGGGAGCGCCGTCACCTTTCCCCCACTGCCACGGTTCGCACCCGAGGTGTTCGCCAAAGCGCGCCCGCTCGACAACGGCAAGTTCAAGCAGTTCCGCAAGGGGCTCGAGCAGCTCGATGAGGAGGGAGTCGTGCAGGTGCTGCGCGACCCCGACATGGGCGACACCGAGAATGTGCTGGCCGCCGTGGGACAACTGCAGTTCGAGGTGTTCGCCCACCGGCTCGGCAGCGAATTCGGGGCCCCCAGTGAGGTCGTCGCTGCCCCGTACCAGGCGATCCGACTCACCGACCGCGCGTCTGCCGACCGGCTGCGCCAGATCGGCGGCATCCGCATCCTCACCCGCGGCGACGGCGAACTGGTGGCCCTGTTCGAGAACCGCTACCGCCTGCAGCGCCTGATGAGCGACGAGCCCGAGCTCACCCTCGAACCCATCATCGCCGACGCCACGCCGCTGTCGTAGGCGCGCCGACCCGGCCCCGGCGTCGACTGGTACGCCGGCAGCCGCCGAGTGGCACAATCGGCACATGACCGCCACGATGAACGAGACCCAGGCTGAGTTCACGAGCGACGCCGATGCCGCACGCGTGGCGGCTGCCGTCGACGCCCTTCTCGCCGCCCACGATCCGCGCACCATCGACGACCGCCAGTTCCGGGGACATCGGTTCGATGCCGGACTCGCCTGGGTGCACTTCCCGCCCGGGTGCGGGGGCCTCGGCGTACGGCCCGAACTGAACCGCGTCGTCGAGGAGCGGGTTCGCCGCGCGGGCGCTGCGCCCACCGACCCGAGCACGTTCTTCATGGCGCTCGCAGGCCCGACCATCGTCACGCACGGGTCACCCGAGCAGCAGCAGCGGTTCCTGCGTCCGATGTTCACCGGCGAGGAGAAGTGGTGCCAGCTGTTCAGCGAGCCCGGGGCCGGGAGCGACTTCGCCGGCCTCGCCAGCCGCGCCGTACGCGACGGCGACGAGTGGGTGGTGAACGGGCAGAAGGTGTGGAACACCCTCGCGCACCTCGGCGACTTCGGCATGCTCGTGTCGCGCACCGACACCGAGGTGCCCAAGCACAAGGGCCTCACCTACTTCGCCGTCGACATGCACGCCCCCGGCGTCGAGGTGCGACCGCTGCGCCAGATCACCGGCGAGGCCGAGTTCAACGAGGTGTACCTCACCGACGTGCGCATCCCCGACGCCATGCGCATCGGCGACGTGGGCGAGGGCTGGCGCGTGTCGCTCACCACGCTGGCCAACGAGCGCGTGACCATCGGTGGTGGCGGTGGCGGTGGCGGCCCCAAGCGTGGGTCCGGCGCGATC
>JBJOMQ010000064.1:0-12389 GCA_046052275.1 Actinomycetota bacterium
CGTGATTGCCAGCGTCGACTACGCGTTGGCGAACTACCTGGTTGCCTTCATCAACCTGTACTCGAAGGACGCCGAGACACCGATCATCAGCGTCAACGCCACGAACATCTTCATGGTCTTCCTGCTTGTCCTCCTTGCGCACGGTCTGCTGAACACGTTTGGAGTCAGGCTGGTGAAGTTCCTCGGTGATGTCAGCGTCTGGTGGCATGTCGTCGGCGTGCTCGTGATCTTCGCCGTCCTCTTCGCAGGGCCGGATCAGCGGCAGAGCATCGGGTACATCTTCGAGTACCAGAACAACAGCGCATGGTCGGGAGGCATCAGCACGCTCTATGTGTTCTTCCTCGGCTTCCTGCTGGCGCAGTACACGATCACCGGATTCGATGCCTCAGCGCACGTGTCGGAGGAGACCAGAGGTGCACGAGTGAGCGCACCGAAGGCGATCGTCCGCTCGATCTGGATCTCGGCGATTGCCGCCCTCGTGCTGAACGTCGCCTTCCTGCTCGCCACACCCGACGATCTCGCCAAGGTCGACGGCAGCCTCTATGGCATCACCTATCCGGTGGTGATCTTCACCTCGGTCCTGGGCACCTTCGCGGCGAAGCTCCTCGTACTGATCACCGTCGTAGGCCAGTTCTTCTGTGGCATGGCGTCCGTGACGGCCAACAGTCGCATGATCTACGCCTTCAGCCGAGATGGTGGTCTGCCTGCATCAAAGACCTGGCACAAGATCAACCCGAAGACCCGCACGCCAACGAATGCGGTGTGGCTCGGCGTCGTCGTCTCGGGTATCACCGGGGCGCTGTCGCTGCTGCAGTACGACGGAGTCTCTCCGGCCTTCTTCGCACTCACCGGCATCTGCGTCGTTGGTCTGTACATCAGCTATGTCATCCCGGTGTTCCTGCGGCTTCGCAATCCCGATTTCCAGCAGGGTCCGTGGAATCTGAAGGGCTACAGCAAGGTGGTGGGCTGGATCGCCGTGTGCTGGGTGGTCTTCATCAGCATCCTGTTCTTTGCGCCGCTGTTCCCGACCTGGCAGTGGTGGAATCCCGACCAGATCAACACTGCCAACTTCGCAGGTCCGCTCATCTTCCTGTCGCTGGTCTTCGTTGGCGGCTGGTGGGCGCTGTCGGCCAAGAACTGGTTCACCGGGCCGAAGGTGCAGGGCTCGAAGGAGGAACTCATGGCCATCGAGCGCGAACTCGATGCGCTCGAGCACGGCGGGGTTCCGAAGGGCATGGAGTCCTGAGGCCGTGATCGCCTGCGGCACAGCCGCACCAGAGCGATGAGGCAGAGCCGGCCGCGAGGCCGGCTCTGTCGCGTCGGGGCGTGATCGCCGAGCCCAGAGGGGACCTCTGTCGACAGGGTGGCTCGGCGTCTCCTCGGCCTCTCCCATCGGTGGGCAAGTAGCCTTCCCGTGGTGGCAGCAGCAAACTCGCCTGAGCATCCGCTCGTGCTGGTCGTGCTCGACGGAGTGGGACTGCAGCCCGATGCCCCCGACAATGCGGTGACCCTCGCCTCGGCGCCGTTTCTGCGCGAGATGCTGGGCCCGGCACCTGCCCGCCCGGCAGTGCGGCTCAGCATCGCGGCGCACGGCACTGCAGTCGGACTTGCGAGCGACGCCGACATGGGGAACTCCGAGGTCGGCCACAACATCATGGGTGCTGGCCGGGTGTTCCCGCAGGGAGCCAAGCAGGTGGAGGAGGCACTCCAGAGCGGCGATATCTGGGGCGACACATGGACAGCGGTGGTCGACCGTGGCCGAGCTGGCAGAGCCGTGCACTTCATCGGCTTGCTCTCCGACGGCAACGTGCACTCGCACATCGACCACCTCTTGATCATGCTCGAGCGCGCTGCGGCCAGCGGGGTGCGCGACCTGGTGGTGCACGTGCTCTTCGATGGGCGAGATGTGCGCGACGGCACCGCCGAGATGTATGTCGATCGGCTCGAGCATTCGCTCGCTGCGCTCAATCGACAGTTCGGCTCAACGGCGCGTATCGGCTCGGGTGGCGGCCGCATGTCGACGACGATGGACCGCTACGACGCCGACTGGCCGATGGTGCAGCGCGGGTATCAAGCGCATGCGCTTGGCACGGCGAGACCGTTCCAGAGCGTGGCTGCAGCCCTTGCCGCGTTCCGGGCAGAGAGCCCTGGCATCAGCGACCAGTACCTTCCCAGTTTCTCGGTGGTTGACGCCGGTGGGAGTGCCATTGGTGCGATGCACGAGGGCGATGCGGTGGTCATCTTCAACTTCCGCGGCGATCGGGTGATCGAGATCTACCGCGCACTCACCGAGCCCGATTTCACCGAGTTCGATCGGCCTGCGCTGCCGCCAGACCTCATGGTGGTCGGCATGACGCTGTACGACGGCGACCGCGGTATCCCGGCGACGTATCTCGTCGTGCCGTCGCGCGTCGACCGCACAGTCTCCGAGTTGATCGCTGAGGCGGGACTGCAGCAGGCGGCCGTCGCCGAGACACAGAAGTTCGGGCACATCACCTACTTCTGGAACGGAAACCGGTCGGGGAAGTTCGCCGACGACCTCGAGACCTACGTCGAGATTCCCTCCGATCGGGTGCCGTTCGAGCAGGCACCCTGGATGAAGTCAGCCGAGACTGCCGATGCGCTGATCGAGTTGATTCGGCAGGGCCGGTATCACTTCCTGCGGGCGAACTTCGCCGCCGGCGACATGGTGGGACACACCGGCGACATAGCTGCCTCGGTCGCAGCGGTCGAGGCGATTGACGCAGCACTCTCCCGAATCGACGACGAGGTACGCACCCGTGGGGGGACTCTGGTGATCACGGCGGATCACGGCAACTGCGAGATGCTCGTCATGCGCGATTCGAAGGGCGGTGTGGTGGTCGACGACAGCGGGGTGCCTGTGCCATTGAAATCGCACACGCTGTCGCCGGTGCCGCTGATCGTGCTCGACTACTCGGGGCGGCGCATGGCAGCGTCGTCGAGCAGCAATCTCGGACTTGCCAATGTCGGGGCATCACTGCTGAACCTGCTCGGCGTGGCGGCACCCGCCGACTATGCGCCGCCGGCCTTCACGGTTGCCGGCTAGTTCGACTGCGGCTGACTGCGGTTGGCTGCCGCCGATCGGGCGACTCGCCACGCCAGCCAGATGAAGAGGAACTGGAACGGCAGGCGTCCGTACGAGATGAGTTGCTCGCTTGCGGGCCGATCGCGCCAGTCCCAGGCCATGTAGAGGTTCGCGGGGTAGACGGCGACGAAGAGCGCGGCCGCGGCGAGACCGCCGACCCGCCGCCACTTCGGCACGAGCAGCAGCGGGGCGATGGCGACCTCGACGATGCCGCTGACAATGGTCCAGAAGCGCTCGTTCGGAGGCAGCCATGGCGGCACGATGGCATCGAAGAAGTCGGGGTTGACGAAATGCGTGATGCCGGCAAAGCCAACGAAGATTCCGAGCGCCACGGCGATGGTCGAGTCTCGTCGGGTCGGCGGAGCGGTGACGCTCATGCGCATCGGACACACCGGGCGGCCCACGGGACAGCATCGAGACGCTCCGGTGCGATCTGCAATCCGCAGCCCTCGCAGTTTCCGTAGGTGCCGTCCTCGAGGCGTCGTTGGGCAGCTTTAATCGCAGCCACCTGCTGCACGAGCTGGTCGTGCACGGCGACGTCTGCGAACCGCTCGATGGCGATGCTGGTCCCCTCGCCCACTCGCTTGCCGAATGAGATGCCGCCGCTCGGCACATCGGCACCTGACCGAAGGGCGCTGATACGCGCCGTCAGCTCGGCGTGCTCGGCTTCGAGCACCGTGCGGACGTCCATGCCACCTCCTCCGATCAGCGTGCCTGTTGGCCGCAGGGACGGTAGCGGATCGGTGGTGTATCCGGGGTCGCGCGTGCGGTCGTGCAGCATCGGGCCGGCAAGGAGCTCATTGCGCCAGCGAGTTCCAGCGTGACGCGGGAGCCAGAGATCGGTCTGCTCGAAGGGACTCTGCGGCCGATGCCTATCGGGGCCTTACGTCGACATCGACCACGTCGTACGGATCGTCTGCCGTCCCGAGCACACACCGAAATCAGCGTCGTTCGCAGAATCGGCGTCGTGCCTGCCATCGAGCGGGCACACTGGTCGCCTCGTGCCCAGCCTTGTCGAAGCCCTGCCGCCCCCCGGTGCCGATCCCGCCGATGTGGCGGTCGCGTTCGGACTGTGGGCCGACGCGTCGGGACGCCCGCTGTATCCGCACCAGGAGGAGGCTCTGCTCTCGCTTGCCGGTGGCGACCATGTCGTACTGGCGACTCCCACGGGATCGGGCAAGAGCCTCGTGGCGATGGGCGGCATCGCACTTGCCGTCAACGCCGGGCGACGAGCTGTCTGGACAGCGCCGATCAAGGCGCTCGTGGCCGAGAAGTTCTTCGACCTCGTCGACCTGCTGGGGGCCGAGATGGTGGGCCTTGCGACCGGCGATGCGGCGATCAATGCCGATGCGCCGGTGCTCGTGTGCACGGCCGAGGTGCTCGCAAATCATGCGCTCGCCGTGGGAGCGGACAGCCCATTCGCATTCGCCTGCCTCGACGAGTTCCACTACTACGCCGACCGCGACCGCGGCTGGGCGTGGCAGGTGCCGCTGCTCGAGATGACTGCCTGCCAGTTCCTTCTTGCCTCGGCGACGCTCGGCGACATGGCGGCCATCACCGGCGATCTCGAGCACCGTTCGCAGCGGCCGGTGGCATCGGTGACGTCAGTCGAGCGTCCAACGCCGCTCTTCCACCAATGGCGAATGACGAGCGTCTCCGACAGCGTGCTCGACGCGGTGCGAGACGGGCTGGCGCCGGTGTATCTCGTCCACTCCACGCAGGCCGCCGCCATCGAGCGCGCCCAGGCACTGGTGAGCCTGGGTGTCTCCACTAGGCCGCAGCGTGAGGCGATCGCCGAGCAGATGCGCGGCGAACGCATGCGAAAGGGATTCGGAACCACCCTCGACCGATTGCTGCGCAACGGAGTCGGCGTGCACCATGCCGGCATGCTGCCTCGGTATCGGCGATTGGTCGAGCGACTGGCAGGTGCCGGGCTGCTGCCGGTGATCTGCGGGACTGACACGCTTGGCGTGGGAGTGAACATCCCCATTCGCACTGTGCTGATGACGGCACTCACGAAGTTCGACGGCACAAAGGTGCGCGCGTTCACCGTTCGCGAATTTCGCCAGCTCGCCGGACGTGCGGGCCGACCCGGCTTCGACCCCGATGGTCATGTGTGGGTGCAGGCACCCGATCACGTGGTGGAGAACGCCAGAGCACTGTCGCGTGCGGGCGACGACCCGAAGGCACAGCGCAAGGCGGCCAAGGCGAAGCCTCCCGAGGGCTTCGTGCACTTCGATGAGGCGACGATGCGCCGGCTTGTCGAAGGGCAGCCTGAACCCCTTACCTCGCGGTTCTCGGTCACTGCCGACATGGTGGCCACCGTGCTGCGCCGCCCCGACGGGCCGATCGCCCTGCGTCGCCTGCTCGACACCAACCATGAGCCCGCTGACCGTCGCCGGCAGTTGAAGCGGCGTGCGATCGCGCTGTACCGAAGCCTCGAGGCGGCGGGCGTGGCGGAACGGCGTCGCGGCGCTGATGGCCGCTGCGTCGGCGTCCAGGTCGGGTCGCTTGTCGAGGACGGCGACGACAGGGCAGCGTTGCGGCTGTCAATGCCGCTCGCCCCGTTTGCCATCGAGGTGGTCGCCTCGCTCGATCGCGATGAACCCGGCTACGAACTCGACGTCATCAGCGTGATCGAGTCGATCCTCGACGATCCGCGGCAGGTGCTGTACGCCCAGCAGAACGCGGCGAAGGCAGCTGAGGTGGCACGGATGAAGGCCGAAGGGATTCCGTACGAGGAGCGGATGGAGCGGCTCGAACATGTCACGTGGCCGCAACCCCTTCGCGAGGTCCTGGCGGTGTGCATCGACACGTATCGAACACGGCACCCGTGGGTGGGTGAGGGGCCGTCGCCGAAGGCGATCGTGAGGGAGATGATCGAGTCGGGCGACACGTTCGACTCATTCGTGCAGCGGTACCGGCTTGATCGAAGCGAGGGGCTCGTCCTGCGATACCTCACCGACGCCTGGCGGGCTCTCGACCGTTCACTGCCCGACGACGCGTACACGGAGCGACTCGAGGACATCATCGAGTGGCTCGGCACGCTGATCCGCGCGACCGACTCGACCCTGCTGGATGAGTGGACGAGCCTTGCCGGCCGGCCTCGACACGACCACGGCGAGCAGGTGCCGCTCGACCCGGGCGTTGCCGGCCCGCCGGCGTCGTGGCGAACGGTGGTTCGAAACGCAGCATTCGGGTGGGTCGAGTTGCTGGCGCGCCGTGCGCACGCCGAACTGGCGGCCCGCGCGGGATGCGACGAGTCGGCACTCGAGTCGGCGATGCAGCCGTACTGGGCCGAGCACGACTCGGTCGGCATCGATGCAGCGGCGCGGTCGGCCTCGTACTTCCACCTCGACGAGCAGGCATCCACCTGGCGGATCGAGCAGACACTGCTCGACCCGGAGGACTCTCGAGAGTGGTGCCTGGTTGCCACGGTCGATCTCGATGAGGCGATTGCCGACGGTGCACCGTCGCTGCGGCTCGAGTCGATCAGCAGCAGGGCCGACTAGGAGCCGCTCAGGCGCTTGGTTCGCGGGGCAGCCAGTGCTGACGAGCCTCGGCGTAGCGCTCGCGCAGGCCTGGCGTCGCATGGCCATCGACATGCACCACGTCGCCGTCGAGTGGCCACTCGGGCAGTGACCCGGTGAGCGCCCACGCTGCCTGCCGCGCCGCACCGTCAGCGACGTACTCGCCCTGGGGAGGTACGGCGACGGGAACGCCGAAGACCTGCGGGGCGATCGTCCGGACGGCGCGCGAGGCCGCAGCGCCCCCGACGAGTCGAACTGCTGAGATCGACGCGCCCTGTGCTGCGAGCGCGTCGAGGGCGTCGGCGAGGCCGCACAGCATTCCCTCCACCGCAGCGCGGGCGAGGTGGCTCGGCGTGGAATTCCGCAGCGTGAGTCCGAGGATGCTGCCGGATGCGTCGGGCAGGTTCGGGGTCCGCTCGCCCGCGAGATACGGCAGCACCACCAGTCCGTCGGCACCGGGTGGGGCGGACAGCGCAAGATCGTCGAGCCCAGCGTGGTCGACACCCAGCAGTGCAGACGCCGCATCGAGCACACGCGCCGCGTTGAGTGTGCACACCAGTGGCAGGAAGGCACCTCGTGCGTCGGCGAAGCCCGCCACTGCGGCGGTGGTGTCGCGCGCACACACGCCACTGCGGGTGAACGCCGTACCGGAGGTTCCGAGCGACACGATGACGTCGTCACCGGCATCGACCCCGAGTGCGGCCGCAGCATTGTCGCCGGCGCCTGCGCCGACGATGCGATCTCCCCACGGCACCGAGCCATCGGGATTAAGTACGGCCGGTACGAGCGCGTCGTGGCCAAGGGCGCGCACGAGCAGGTCGCGCCGGTATTCGTTCGACACTGGATCGAAGTAGCCGGTTCCCGACGCATCAGAGCGGTCGGTGATGAGGTCGGCGAGGTTGCCCGAGCGGCGCAGGCGCCATGTGAGCCAGTCGTGCGGCAGGCACACCGCAGCAATACGTCGGGCATTGTCGGGCTCGTGTTCGGCAATCCAGCGCAGCTTGGCGATGGTGAACGCAGCGACTGGCACCGAGCCGACGGCCGCCACCCACGCATCGGCGCCGATCTCATCGACGAGGTCGGATGCCGCGGCCGCAGAGCGGGTGTCGTTCCACAGCAGTGCCGGCCGTACCACGCTGCCGTGCTCGTCGAGGCATACAGCGCCGTGCTGCTGGCCGCCGATCGAGATCGCAGCGACATCGTCGGTTCCGCCTGCGCTGGCCAAGGCCTGATGGAGGGCGTGCTCCCAGTGCTCGGGATCCACCTCGGTGCCGTCGGGATGCCGTGCGCTGCCGTGGCGGATGAGCGCCCCAGTCTCAAGGTCGCGGACGACCACCTTGCACGACTGGGTCGACGTGTCGACCCCTGCGACGAGGGTCATGTCACCGGGCACCCATCAGGTGCTCGACAGCCAGTTGCTGCAGCCGGACGAAGCCGTATCCCTTCGAACCTGCAGCATCGACGTCGAGCCGGGCGATGGAGTCATCGGCGAGGATGGATGACCACCCCTCGCCGCCCGACAGGGTGGGAACGCTGAGCTCTGCCACCCGTGCGGCAGCGAGCGCCTCCTGCACCTCGGGATCGGCACGGAATGCGGCGGCGCGCTCCTTGAGCAGCAGGTACATCCGCATGTTCGCCGCTGCCGAGTGCCACACGCCGTCCATGTCCTCGGTGCGAGAGGGCTTGTAGTCGAAGTGGCGAGGGCCGTCGTAGGCCGGCGCGCCGCCGACGCCACCGAACTCGAGCAGGTCGACGAGGCTGAACGCGTTGATCAGGTCGCCGTGGCCGAACACGAGATCTTGGTCGTACTTGATGCCGCGCTGGCCATTGAGGTCGATGTGGAACAGCTTTCCCTGCCACATCGCCTGGGCGATGCCGGACGTGAAGTTGAGTCCGGCCATCTGCTCATGGCCGACCTCGGGATTGAGGCCGACGAGATGCGAGTGCTCGAGCCGCTCGATGAACGCAATGGCATGTCCGATGGTGGGAAGCAGGATGTCGCCGCGCGGCTCGTTCGGCTTGGGCTCGATTGCGAATCGGATGTCGTAGCCGCGGTCGACGACAAACGATGTGAGGGTGTTCATCGCCTCCGCGTAGCGATCGAGGGCGGCTCGCACATCCTTGGCGTGGTCGTACTCGGCGCCCTCGCGGCCGCCCCAGAGCACGAACGTGCGGGCACCCAGGTCGGCTGCCAACTCGATGTTCCGCAGGACCTTTCGGAGCGCGTAGCGGCGCACGTCACGGCTGTTGCTGGTGAAGCCGCCGTCCTTGAACACGGGGTGGGTGAAGAGATTGGTGGTGATCATCGGGACACAGATACCCGTGGCCGCCAGTCGCTCCTTGAACCGGGCGATGATCGAATCCCGTTCGGCAGGGCTGCTGCCGAACGGCACGAGGTCGTCGTCGTGGAAGGTGATACCCCAGGCGCCGAGCTCGGCCAGCTTGTCGAGAGCATGCAGCGGATCGAGCGGCGGGCGGGTCGGGTCGCCGAATGGATCGCGGGCCTGCCATCCGATGGTCCACATTCCGAATGAGAACTTGTCGGCGGCGGTGGGGCGTGAGGGTGATGCCATGCCGGCCACGGTAGTGGCCGAGGCCGCCGTGCTGACAGCGGTGCTGTGGGCGGGAACTACTCGGCTTCGGTGCAGAAGCGGACGAGCTCGACCATCGGCTCGAAGCCGATCGACGCAGCGACCGCCGCCGATGCGGTGTTGTCGAGCTGGTATCGATAGAGGGGGATGCGGCCCAGATCGAGCAGGCCACGGGTGGTGCGGGCGGCGACATGGCGTCCGAGGCCAGCCCCCCGGTGCGAACTGTCGACAAGGACGGCGATGTCGCCGAACTCGCCGTCCCACTCCCACGGCATCGCCGATGCGTAGGCGATGATCGAGTCAGCTGTGTTGCCGTCATCGATTCGCTCGTCGACAGCGACGGCGATGGCAACCTCGTCGAAGTCGTCGAGATCGTCGAGGCCGGCCTGTTCGAGATCGTCCGGGTCGATGCGGCTGGCGAACTCGCGGATCCGATCGACGTGTTCGGCGTTCTCAGGGTCGAGCGAGCGGATGGCAAACGGTGGAGGCAGTGGTGGCAGATCGCCCGGAACGGCGATGAGTGCCCGCATCACGGCTGCGGCCTCGTGCTGTAGGCCGGCCGCAGCCATTGCAGCGTCGAGGTCGTGCGGCTGGAGCGCCCGTGGGCCGCTGAGATGGCGAAGGCGGTGCTCAATGTCGGGATCGCACCAGACGACGAGGTGGGTGTCGACTCGATAGCACGAGGCGACACCGCTGCCGAGGCGATCGGCAGTCGCCGACACCGTCGTGCCAGCACGTCCGAGGGCTCCCGGCTGCAGGTCCGCCTGGGTCTCGAGCCCCGTGAGGAACCTCGATCGGTCGCGGGCGAAATCAACGATGTGCGGCGTCACTCTGATCAAGACGCTATCGGCGGAGTCCTCTGTCGGACGTCTGGAGGAGTGGCCGTGCGAGCCACGTCCGGTCGTCGAGGTGCTGTCGTCGTCGTGGCACGATGAGGATGTGACCGCAGGGGGTAGGCGACTGGGCGGATGGATCGACTCGACGATCGATGCCCCTGTTCCAGGGGCCGCCGCTGGTATCGCAGGCGCCGGAGTGGTGCTCTTGCTGCTGGCGTGGTGGGTGGCCCGTCGGCGATCCCGGTTCGTCGACGTTCCCCGGTCTCGATGCGCGGCGATGTTCGTCGGCTTCAACCAACTAGAGGGCGCAGTGAAGGCGGTGGAGATGACGCCATCGCACTTCGAGCAGGTTCCCGCAGCGTGGTGGCGGGCAACGCTTGAAGTGGAGCGTCGCTATCAGCGGGTCGAGCAGACCACTGACGCAAAGGGAAACACCACCTCGCGGATCGTCACCGAAGACCGGTTCGAGGTGGAGGAGACGTGGGAGTCCGGAACGCTCATTCGAGTTGCCGACGAGACCGGTGAGGCTGCAGTCGATGTCGAGAAGGCTCGCGTTGACGTGGACGAGGCGTATGAGGTGGTGAAGGGCGACGGCGACGATGGACTGACAGGATCAGTGATAGGTGGCGGCTTGATCGGCAGGGGACTGGCCGACGGGGTTCCGACCGGCCGAACCCGCGAGACCGAGTGGCGCCTGCTCGAGGGCGATCGAGTGCTCTGCGTCGGTCATGCACGGATTGACGACACCGGAACGAACGTCGTGATGTCGGGGGGCGGCGATGCCGAGTTCCTGGTGACGACGAAGTCGAAGGGGCGAGTCGCAGCCGGTCGGCGGGTGGTCCTATGGATCTTGGTGCTGCTCGGCGCTGCGACGGCTCCATCGAGTGCCATTGTGGGAGGGCTCACCGTCGGCGGAGTGATGGTGACCGGTGTGTGCGCAGTGCTGCTGATCACCTCTGCTGGAACGGTGATGCTCTACAACCGCCTTCTTCGCGTACGGGGCTATCAGGAGCGGGCGTGGAGTCTGATCGATGTGCAGCTCTCGCGTCGGGCGGTACTCATTCCTCAGCTGACGAGCGTTGCCATTGCCTATGCCGAGCACGAACGCCTGACTCAGGGCGAAGTGGCATCGATTCGATCAACTGAAGCCTCGGGCATTCCGATCCTCGCCGAGCGGTATCCACAGCTCGCTGCCGACACCGTCTTCGCACGGCTCTCTGGCGAGCTCGCCGACACGGAGACCAGAATCGCCGCCGCGCGCGAGTACTTCAACGACAGCGTGACCGTGCTCCGCGACCGCCTTCGGACCTTCCCGGGGCTGCTGCTTGTTGCGGTGGCGCGGAGCGGCCGATTCGGCTCGCGTGAACTGCTCGTGGCGGGTGCAGAGCGAGCGACCGTTCGGGTGGTCGCGGACGGCTCGGGTCTGACCACCGCATAGAGTTCGCCGAATGAGCCACGCATCGATCCCTGACGGGGTGGATCCGAAGAGTGCCGACCTGCTGCGACGGGCCTACACGCTCGACAATCAGGTCGACGGCCAGCAGCTCTACCGCGAGTGGGCGACCTCGTACGACGCGACGATGCTCGATGGTCTCGGCTACCTGTCGCCGCGTCGTGTGGTCGGACTCGCTGCCGACATGCGGAGTCTGATCTCCGGGCCGGTGCTCGACATCGGGTGTGGAACGGGCCTACTAGGTGACGAACTCGTTCGACACGGCTTCGAGGTGTTCGACGGCATCGACCTCTCGCCGGAGATGCTCGAGGTGGCGCGGCAGCGGGGTGTCTACCGGACGCTCATCGAGGCTGACCTGCTCGGGCGGCTGCCGATCGACGATGGCGTGTACGGCGGTGCGGTGTGCGCCGGCATGTTCACGAGCGGCCATGTGGGCGCTGCATGCCTCGATGAGCTGATCCGCGTGATGGCGCCCGGAGCGCTCTTCGTGTGCACGGTGCACCACGCGGTGCGAGGCGAACTCGGCTTCGACGAGGCGTTCGAACGGTTCATCGCCGACGGCACGCTGGTCGAGCACGTGCGTCGAGAGGTCGGCTTCTACGACAACACCGACGACTTCCTCCTCTCGGAGATCGGTGACCTGTGGCGGGCAGGCGTCAGCGTTGGCACGAACAACCGCCGCTGCTTCGTGATTGCCGCCGACCTTCTGAACGGCCCCTTCGTGCCGCAACTGCGCTTCGCGCCCTCGGGCGTTCTGTCACTCAGCGCAGGCTGCGTCCTGGAGGCCCCCACCATTCGCCAGAACGGCACAGCGCTCAACGACCTGTACCAGCCGAAGAGCGACATGAGCTCCTACTACAACAAGACCTCGAT
>JBJOMQ010000065.1:0-16814 GCA_046052275.1 Actinomycetota bacterium
GCGGCGACCCAGACGGGCATATCGTCGTCTCGATGGGCGGCGCCGTCCTCACTGGCCTGGCGCCCTAGCGCTGAGCCGCGTTCGACGTCCCCGGCTCTGGCGCCTCAGCGGTCGCCGTCGGTCCGTCGCAGTTCTCGGTCGCGCAGCGGCCGGGCTGCCTCAAGAAGCCAATCGAGCAGGTCGCGAAGCTCGCCGGCGGTCACCGAGCGCGACCCGGCGAGACCGCGGTCGGCGTCGTCGACGGCGCAGGCAAGGACGAACAGCTCGTCGTGGAGTGCATCGAGTTCGGCCTTGGTGACGATCAGCTCGTCCTCGCTGAGGCGCAGCTCGGCGGCTCGTTGCCGGCCGACCCAGTGCCACTGACGGCAGGCCTGCGAGCAGTACTGCCGTGGGCGCCCGGTCTGCTGCGCCGGCAGCACCCGCCGGCACCAGGCGCATCGGTCGCGGCGTGGCGAGGGTCGAGCTGGGGCTCCCTCTCGGCCTCGACTCCCGTCCTCATCCGACAGTTTCGTCATGACGAAACTGTAGACACTCGTGTCGCTCGCGACGCGTCACGCTGCGGCGCGTGCTCGCGAGGCGTCGGGGCCAGCTCGCCATCGCGCACCGTTCGATCAGCGGTCGGTCAGTGCCCCGGTCTCCCGCCAGGCGGCCTCGACGCGGTCGATTCGCTCGACCGCCGTGCCGCGTAGGCGCTCCGCAACCCCCGCCACCAGCAGGTTGCCGAGCGCCAGGGTGCCGACATGGCTGTCGAAGGGCCCTGCACCGGCAGCCGAGACGGTGATCGCTCGGTGTGCTGCGGCTGCCAGCGGTGAGAGTCCGCTGTCAGTGACGGCGAGCATCCAGGCACCACGGTCGCGGACCCGTCGTGCGGCGTCGACCACCCATCGGTCGTAGCGTCGCAGGTCGATGGCCACCACGGCATCGTCCGGACCCAGCAGGGCAACCGCCCGCTGCACAGCGACTTCGTTGCCGCTGAGCAGTTCGACTGATGGCCGCAACGCACCGAGGTCGGCGGCGATCTGCTGTGCCACCCCGGTGGACGCGTCGCCCGTGAGCACACCCACCGCCCGGGCTGACGACAGTCGTACGACCGCCTCATCGAGCGTCTCGGCCGTGATGGCCCCCAGGGTCGAGGCCACGTTGGCGGTCTCGACATGTGCGTGGCGCCCGACCTGATCGTCGCCGACCGGCTCGCGTATCCGCTCGGCCGCCGGCCGGAGCTGACCCGCCAGCTCGAGCTGTACCGCCCGCTGCAGTCCGGTGAAGCCGTCGAGGCCCAGCTTGCCGGCAAGGCGCACCACGGTGGCCGCCCCCGCTGAGGCAGCGGCGGCCAAATCCGCCACGGTGCCGAACGCGACGAGCTGCGAGGAGGCGAGGACGACCTCGGCGACACGACGCTCCGCAGGTGTCAGTGACTCCCCTGCCTCGGCGATGCGCTCGGCGACCGACACGGGTCGACCATACCGCGCCACGACTGGCGCGGATGTTTCGGGCGCCGGTATTCTTGGAACAGGAATTCCATTCCCTGCGGCGCCTCCCCGTGGTGCCCGCAGCCCCCCATTCCCGGAGCGTGTCATGAGTTCGACCACCCTGCAGGCGTCACGCCGTCCGCACAGTGCGCCGCCCTTCGTCGATGCCGGCGGATGGTCTCCGGACGCCCCGCTCGGCATGCGGCACACCGACGACGACGCAGTCCTCGTGGCCGGCCGCCTCACCCAGACCCTGCCGGCCCCCGTCTACGCCGCACTCGCCGACTTCGCCGAGCGGCCGCATCCGGCCGGGGCGCTCCTCGTGCGCAACGTCGGACTCGGTCCTGTACCGCCCACGCCCCCATCGCCCACTGCGCCGACGGGGAAGGACTCGGTCAGCGAGTTCGCCCTGCTCACGGTCGCACGCATGATGGGCCACCCGGTCGGCTACCTGCCCGAGCACGGCGGTGAGATCGTGCAGAACCTCGTGCCGGTCGCCAGCACCGCCGACCGCCAGGTGAGCACGTCGTCCTCGTCCGACCTCATGTTCCACACCGAGGCGGCGTTCCATCCGCACCGTCCGCGCTACCTGCTGCTCGCCTGCCTGCGCGGCGATACCTCTGCGGTCACCACGCTCGCCTCGGTGCGCGAGGTGCTGCCGCTACTGCCGGAGGCTGCAGCCGACATCCTCTTCGAGGCGCGATTCCGCACCGCCGTCGACGAGAGCTACCTGCACGGCCGGAGCAACCGCCTCGGCGACCCGGTCCCCGTGCTCAGCGGGACCTACGACGAGCCGTCAATGGTGTTCGACGAGGACCTGATGGTCGGCCTCGACCCTGCTGCAGCCGACGCACTGCGCCTGCTCGGCAGCGCGGTGCGCGAGCACCACACGGGAGTCGTGCTCGAGGCCGGCGACGTGCTCGTCATCGACAACGCACTCGCAGTGCACGGCCGGTCTCCGTTCGTCGCCCGCTACGACGGCACCGACCGGTGGCTGCAGCGATCGCTGGTGGTCAGCGATCTGGCCGCCTCGGCCGCCGATCGCATCGGCCGAGTCATCACCACCGTCTTCGGCGACTGACCCGGCTGCGCGACACTGTCGACGTGACCGACACACTCGCCGCCCGCGTCTCGACGATGCCCGACGCGCCATCGTGCGCCTTCGCGAGCGACAACGCCGCCGGCGCACACCCCGTCGTTCTCGAGGCGGTGATCGAGGCGAACGCCGGTCATGCCCTCGCCTATGGAGCCGATCGCTGGACGGCTGCGCTCGAGGAGCGGATGCGCGATCTCTTCGGCGCGACGGCCAGCTCGTTCGTCGTGTGGAACGGCACCGGTGCGAACGTGATGGCGCTGGCGACGATGGTGCGTCCTGGCGACGCAGTCGTATGCACCGACTGGGCTCACATCAATGTCGACGAGACCGGTGCGCCAGAGCGCATCATTGGCACGAAGCTGCTTCCTCAGCCGTCGGCGCGCGCCAAGCTCGTGCCGGCACAGCTCGAGGAGCTCGGCCATCTGCAGGGAGTCCAGCACCACGCCCAGCCAGGTGTCGTCTCGATCACCCAGAGCACAGAGCTGGGCACCGTGTACTCGGCCGACGAAGTGGCTGCACTCTGCGAGACGGCGCATCGAATGGGCATGTACGTGCACCTCGACGGAGCGCGCCTCGCCAATGCCACCGCGGCACTTGGTGGTACGCATGCTGCGCTTCGATCGTTCACCGTCGACGCCGGCGTCGACGTCGTCAGCTTCGGCGGCACGAAGGCGGGCATTCTCGGCGGCGAGGCCGTGGTCTACCTGCGCCCAGAGCTCGCAGAGAGGGCGGCCTACGTGCGAAAGCAGGTGAACCAGCTGCCGTCGAAGATGCGCTTCGTCTCGGCACAGCTGGTGGCGCTTCTCGACGACGACCGGTGGCTCCGGCTCGCCGACAGCGCGAACGCGATGGCTCGACGGCTCTACGACGCCACCCGCGGCATTCCCGGCGTGCACATCGAGGAAGCGCCCGAGGTGAACAGCGTGTTCCCGTGCCTGCCGCCGGAGGCGATCGACCCGCTCCGCTCGTGGTGCTTCTTCTGGGACTGGGACGTCCGCCGTCACCAAGTGCGCTGGATGACCGCCTGGGACACCACGGCCGACGACATCGACCGCTTCGCTGCAGGCGTACGCCACCTCCTGGGCTGACGTAGCCCGCCGCCATCGGGCCGTTCAGTGCTGCGCACCCGGTCGACTACGATCACGTTCATTGCCGTGTGCAAGTAGTTGTGCACGGTGTGGCTGCACGAGTCGAAGGGGCGTGGCGGATGGGCGGGGTCGAGCCGACAACTCGGCGCACGGTGACCGACGACCGCTGGATGGCACATGCCGACTGCAGGGGCCTCACGCACCTGTTCTTCCCTGATGCTGCAGAGCGTCCGCAGTCGAGACTGCAGCGAGAGGCAATGGCCCGCTCCGTCTGCAGCGCGTGTCCCGTGCTCTACACCTGCCGCGACTTCGCCCGCCAACACCACGAGTACGGCTTCTGGGGCGGTGAGAGCGAGGACGAGCGTCACGGCGCCGGCTATCGGCTCATCGCGCCGATCGGCGTCCGCGCCCGCGACGCCGGCTGAGCATCCTCAGTCGATTCGCTGCCCCGCTGCGGCTCAAGGCCTGGCAATACGATCATGCCGTGGTCGACTCACCCGAACATCGCCACGCAGTTGCGGCTGCGTGGGACGAGTACGGCGACCGGCGCTCCATCACGACGGTCGACGATGTAAGTGCCGACGTCTCCACCAATCACGTCTTCCGTCTTCACCTCGATGACGGCACGACCGTGATCTGCAAGGTGTCGAACTACGGGTCGTACTTCCTCTTCTATGAGGACCACGATCGACTGCGGCGCTGCGCTGAGCTGCTGCACGGCACGCGATTCGACGGCATGCTGGCCGACATCCGTCTGAAGGACGGCAGGCTTTTCACCTGGTACGACCAGAAGATGTGGGCGGTGTTCTACGACGACGTTCCACGCCGGCAGACACTTCCGAAGGTGCTCGGTATCGAGCAGATCCGTAATCTCGGACGAGAAATGGCCGAGTTCCATCTCGCCTGCACTGCGATCGCCCCGGCGATTCCAGCTGGCTCGAAGACCATCAAGAGCGATGCCATTCACCTGCTCGAGCTACTCGAGAGCCCGTTCGCACCGCGCAACTTCAGGCTCCCGTCAGAGGCGATCGGCCCGCTCTGGCACCACACGCACCGATTCCTCGAACGGCTCATCGAGGTCGGCTACGACGAGTGGACCCGGATTCCTGTGCTCATCGACTGGAATCTCGGGAACTTCTCGGTCGACTCGCAGCCCGACGGGTCGTTTCGCCTCTACAGCAGGTGGGACTACGACTGGTTCAGGATCGAGCCGCGCCTGCTCGACTTCTACTTCCTCTCGAGGGTGTCGTCGAAGACCGGCGATCGCACCGAGTTCACCTATGGGCCGCACACGCTCGTCGAGCCCACGTTCCTCGAGTTCCTCAGCGCCTATCGAAGCGTGTTCCCGATGAGCCGCGACGAGGTGATGTTCCTTCCCGAGGTCTACCGCTTCTTCGTGCTCAACTACGTGATTCGCGAGGGCGCCGGGTTCTTCCGGCCCGACCTGTGTGCTCGATTCCGCTCGCAGGTGGTACGCCAGCACCTTCCGGCACTCGACCGACTCGACCTGTCGCCACTCGAGTCGCTCGCACGCTGATCAGGCGTCGCGAACGCTCCACTCGCGACGCGCAACCGGATCCTTGTCGCTCCAGGGGAAGTTGATCCAGAGGTCGGTACGACGCCACACGTAGTCGCACTTCACGACGGAGTGACTCTTCTCGTACAGGCACGCAGTGCGCACCTCTGACACCTTGCCGGCGCAGAACTCCTGCACGCTGCGCAGCGTGTGGCCGGTGTCGGCGACGTCGTCGGCGATCAGGATCCGGGCATGCGCAAGGTCGACGAAGTCGGGGGCAGGCGGAAGAATCCGCGGCACCTCGAGCCGCTCATCGACGCCGGTGTAGAACTCGACATTCATCGTGTACACGTTCTTCACACTGAGGGCGTAGCCGAGGGCACCCCCGATCAGCAGCCCGCCGCGGGCGATCGACAGGATCATGTCGGGCTCGTAGTCGTCGGCGACCATCTGCGCCAACTCACGCGACGCACTGCCGAAGATGTCCCATGTCATGATCTCGCGCTCGCTCATCGCGTCGAAACTAGTGGCTCGGCCGCAGCCGGTCACAGATGGTCGCCCGCTGCAGGTCAGACAGGGCTAGCGGCGCCGAGCGCGATGTCGGACGGCCGCACCGGCACGCGGCTGATGTGCTCACCGCCGAGCCCGCGGAGCGCATCGCGGATGGCGGCGACGACCGCCGGCGTGCTCGACACCGTCGGCGGCTCTCCGACACCCTTGGCACCGAGTGGCGACTGTGGCTCGGGCTCCTCGACGAACGACACCACGACGTCGGGCATGTCGAGGAACGTCGGCAGCAGGTAGTCGGTGAAGGTCGGATTGCGCACGATGCCATCGACCTGCAGGAGCTCCTCCATCACTGCCAGTCCGATGCCCTGCGCGATACCGCCCTCGACCTGGCCGACCGCGGCAACGGGATTCAGAAGCCTGCCCACATCCTGCGTGGTGGCCACCTGCACCACACGCAGCAGGCCGAGGTCGGGATCGACGTCGACGACGGCACGATGTGCGGCGAAGGCGAAGGCCGTATGACAGTCACCCTGGCCGAGCTCGTCGAGGTCGGCAGTCGGCGGGTGGTGGTATTCGAAGGTCTCGTCGAACTCGACTCCAGCCGTCGCCTCAGCCACGGCGACACGCAGCGTTCCCTCGGTGTCGACGATGTCGCGACCGTCGACCTCGAGCCGGTGCACGGGCACGCCGTGCATCTCGGCGACGTGGTGCAGGACGCGCCCGAGCACCAGGCGGCACGCGCCGTCGACGGCTCCGCCGCTCATCCAGGTCTGGCGGGATGCCGAGGTGGAACCTGCCGAGCCGACGAGCGTGTCGATACGGTCGAGGACAACGTCGTCGACGCCGAGCACGGTGCGCGCAATCTGCTGGGCGAGCGTGACGAAGCCCTGCCCCACCTCGACGGTGGCGAACTTCACGGTGGCGACGCCGTCGCGGAGGCGCACCCGCGCAGTGCTGTAGTCGTCGAAGCCCTCGCTGTACATGAGGTTCTTGATGCTGACGCCGTAGCCGATTCCCCTGCGGACGTGCTGGGAACCGGTCGTGAGTCCGGTGCCGCCTGGCAGTCGCAGCGGGTCACCGTCGTGACCGCCGACCGGCTGATCGGGAAGCGGCAGCGCCACGAGTTCGCGGATCAGCCGCTCGACCGGCGCCACGCTGCGCACCTCCTGACCGGTGATAAGACGGTCGCCTGTCCTCATTGCGTTGCGGAGCCGGATCTCGACAGGATCGAGGCCGCACGCCGCCGCAAGGCGATCCATCTGGCTCTCGTGGGCGAAGCAGGCCTGCACGACCCCGAAGCCGCGCATCGCACCGGACGGAAGGTTGTTCGTGCGCACGGCCCAGCCGTCGACCGTGGCGTTCTCGCAGCGATACGGGCCCTGGGCGTGTGTGATGCCGTTGACCAGCACGGCCGACGACGTGCTGGCGTAGGCGCCGCCGTCGAAGACGAACCGGGCCTCGATGCGGCGGATGGTGCCGTCGTGGTCGGCGTGGTGGCGCATCCAGATCGTGCACGGGTGGCGGTGCACATGTCCAAGGAAGCTCTCTCGGCGGTCATACGCCATTCGAACAGGCCGGCCAGTGCGCAGCGCCAGCAGGCAGGTGTGCACCTGCAGGCTGATGTCCTCGCGGGCGCCGAAGGCGCCGCCCACCCCGCCGAGGATGAGCCGCACTCGCTCGGGCGGCATCCCGAGGCACGCCGCAATCTGGGCCCGATCCTCGTGCAGCCACTGGGTGGCAACGATCAGCTCGACTCCCCCGCCGTCGTGGTCGGGCACGGCCAATGCCGCCTCGAGGCCGAGGAAGGCTTGATCCTGCCGTCCGATCTCGTAGGTGCCTTCGACCGTGACGGGCCCGACGATCGACTGGTCGCCGCGCACGATTCGCTGACGGCGGATCACGTTGCCGTCGGGATGGATCGGCGGCACCGAGCCGTCGATTGCACGCTCGGGATCGGTGAGCGGTGCCAGCACCTCGTACTCGACGACGATCGCCTCCAGTGCCCGGCGGCACGTGGCCGGGTGATCGGCGGCAACGGCGGCGACCGGCTCGCCCATGAAGCGAACGTGCGTGCTGGCGAAGACCGGCTGGTCGTGCGCGATGAGCCCGTACGTCGGGGAGCCCGGCACGTCGGCTGCGGTGATGACGGCCTCGACACCGGGAATCGACCAGGCCGGCGTGACATCGAGTCGCACGATGCGTGCGTGAGGATGCGGCGACCGGAGCGTGGCGCCCCACAGTCCGCCTTCAAGCCGGAAGTCGCCCGAGAACTCGAAACTTCCCTGCACCTTGGCAATGCCATCCGGACGCTCGGTCGACTGGCCAAGGCGGCCGGCGAGCGGCGTGGCGGTACTCACTCCGGCAGCCATCAGCGCTCCTCATGGGGCGACTCGGCGATGACCCGTGCCACGGCATCGAGGATGCGGCCATAGCCGGTGCAGCGGCAGATGTTGCCCGACAGCGCCTCGCGGACCTCGAATTCCGACGGCGATGGTGACCGCTCGAGGAGCGCCTCTGTCGCCATGATCAGTCCCGGCGTGCAGAATCCGCACTGCACTGCCCCAGCGTCGACGAACGCCCGCTGCACGCGGCTCGGGGATCCGGCATCAGCGACACCCTCGATGGTGACAATCCGCCGGCCGACCGCCGACGCCGCCAGCACGAGGCAACTGCAGACCAGTTCGCTGTCGACGAGCACACTGCAGGATCCGCACTCGCCCTGCTCGCACGCGCCCTTCGTGCCGATCAGGCCGAGGCGCTCGCGGAGGACGAAGAGAAGGTTCTCGTCGAGGTGAGCGTCGGCCACGTCACGTGCCTCACCGTTGACGTGGAGGCGGTAGTCGATTGTGTCAGCCATTTGGAAAGGCGCTCCTCAGGAGTCGGGCTGCGAGCACGCCTACAGCGTGCGACCTGTAGGCAGCGGACGACCGGTGGTCGTCGATCGGCCGTGCTGCGGCACGAACGAGTGCGGCGAACTCGCCCACCGTGTCGTCGCCCACCAGCGGCTGCGCCGCTCCGAGGTCGGCTGCCGTGCGGAGCATCTCCTCGGCGGCAGGGCAGCGCAGCACCGTTGGCCCGACAGAGCCGAGCGCGATGCGCACCGCCGATGTCGGGCGGTCATGGACGAGGCAGGCACTCGCGATCGAGATGACCATGGCGTTGCGGACGCCAACCTTCGAGTAGCCCTGCCACCCTGCGGCCACGGGCACGGTGACCGCCGTGATCAGCTCGTCGCGGGCTGCAGCAGTGCGCTTCGGGCCGACCATGAAGTCGGCGACGGGCAGGCGCCTCTCGCCCGATGCCGAGCGAAGGTGCACCACAGCATCGAGGGCGGCGAGGGGCGGCAGGCCGTCACCCGCCGGCGAGCACGTGGCGAGATTCCCGCCGATGGTGCCGGCGTGGCGGATCTGCGGCGAGCCAACCGTGCGCGCTGCCTGTGCCAACGCCGGAACCAGCGCGGCCAGCGCTCCGCGCTCGATCTCGGACCAGCGGACCGCCGCACCGATCGACACCGTGCCAGCAGACGGATCATGGGTCCACGAACGCAGCTCGGCCACGCGGTCGACGGCGATCACGCCTGCAGGTGCACGGCGCCGATGCTCGTTCAGTTCAACGAGCATGTCCGTGCCGCCCGCCAGGATCACCCGGTCGGGTTCGGCCGCGAGCAGGCCGACGACCTCGGCGACGCTGCTGGCAACGGAGACGACGGGCGCAGCCATTGGCCGCACTTTACATTTCGTCAACCAGCTCGCACGGGAGCGCCCAGCGAGCGGCTCACGTGGGCGGGCGGCGAGCTGGCTGCTCGAAGGGGCAGTGACGGCAGCCGCTCGAACAGCACCAGCCCCGCTCGGCGAGGAACGCAGCGGTGAACACCATCAGTCCCGTCACGGGGTCCTGATAGGCGGGGCTGCGTCGCTGGATCGCCGATGCATGCCGTTCCATCGCCACGGCGAATCCGCGATGGCGTTCGGAGAACCGAGTCGGGAGCGGCCGGTCGAGATAATCCGGCCGAAGGGGCAACGACGTGCCATCCGCCATGGGGCGACGGTACCGCAGCACTGCGCATCGGCCTCCGTCGAGCCGAGTCGCATCATGTGACGAGGGCGCTGTTCTCCACCCTCTGCGCCCAAGGGCTATGGTTCGCCCATCCGGGGCGTGATGGGGGTCCGTCTCGTTGCGATCCGGGGCATGAACGTCTACGAGCGAAGGGGGAAGCACGTGCGCAACAGTCGTCGTGGCCGGGGAGCCGGTCGCATCGTCGCCGCTGTGGTGATCAGTCTCGGGCTGGTCGCTGCCGCGTGCAGCAAGAAGGAAGAGATCGCCGAGGACACGTCGCCCGCCACGAGCGGCGACCCGAATGCGACACAGCCCACCGTCACCAATGCCCCGGTGACCATGCCTGAGGTCGAGCCCGTCATGGGCGGCCGGCTCGTCATCGGCGGCGAGGCCGAGGTGTCGAACCCGTGGACGCCTGCCGCCATGCAGTGCGACTCCTTCTGCCACATGCGCGCCCGGAGCTTCTACGACCCGCTGGTGTCGGTCGACGACGAGCTCAACTGGCGCCCCTTCCTCGCCGAGAGCATCACGCCGAACGCCGAGAGCACCGAGTTCACCATCAAGATCCGCGAGGGAATCTCGTTCCACGACGGCACGCCGCTCAATGCCGACGCCGTCATGTACAACCTCAATGCGACCGGCAGCGGACTGCTGGTGAGCGCCGGCGTGAAGGACCTCGCCCGCGACCCCGCATGCTGGAAGGCCGACGGCGGGCTGGCCAACAACGCGTGCAAGCTGGTGATGGAGAAGGTCGACGAGTTCACCTTCGTGATCAAGACCGGTAAGGACGGCAACGCAGGCGATCCTCTGCCGTGGCCGCTGTTCCCCTACTACCTCGGCGGCCAGTTCGGCCTCGTCGCCTCGCCCACGTGGCTCGATGCCGTCGCCGCAGGCACGGCAAACGCCACCGATGCGGTCGGCACCGGTCCGTTCATGTTCAAGGAATACGCGCCCGGCGAGGGCGGCAAGCTCGTCGTGACCCGCAACCCGAACTACTGGCAGACCGACTCGGCCGGCCGCCAGCTCCCGTACCTCGACGAGATCGAGTTCCGCGTCATCCCCGACTCTCAGGTCCGCGCTGCGGCACTCGAGTCAGGCGACGTCGACCTCATCTCGACCTCTGATGCGGCAGTGGTGAGC
This sequence comes from Actinomycetota bacterium, assembly GCA_046052275.1. GTDB lineage: Bacteria > Actinomycetota > Acidimicrobiia > Acidimicrobiales > Ilumatobacteraceae > UBA668. The sequence goes on from JBJOMQ010000065.1 coordinate 10,876, forward strand.
GAGTACGACCCCGGCTTCGGCGCCACCACCGACTTCAACTTCCTGCTCCAGGCCGAGTACAGCGAGACCAACTACATCCTGCTGCACCTCTCCAAGCCCGGCCCCCTGCAGTCCAAGGAGGTCCGCTGCGCACTTCACCAGGCGCTCGACAAGGACGACCTGATCGCCACCGTGGCGAACGGCTACCCGAAGATCGCCAACGGGCCGTTCTCGCCCGGCCAGGAGGGCAACCTCGCCGACAATGGCGCACCGACCTACGACCCCGACGCCGCCGCTGCGGCAATCGAGGCCTATGAGGCCGCCAATGGTGAGATCACGATCAACTACTCCACCACGACGTCTGCGAGCAGCCTCGCCACGGCCGAGTACCTGCAGGATGCATGGGGTGCCGTCGGCGTCGACGTGACGATCACCCAGATCGAGCAGTCGAAGCTCATCAACAACGCGCTCTTCGGCGCTCCCGAGTTCGACGCGTTCGGATGGCGCAACCACGCCGGTCTCTTCGTCGACGGCCAGTACTACTGGTGGCACGGCTCAGCGGCGCTGCCTGACGGCAGCCTCGCCCTGAACTTCGGCCGCCTCAACGATCCCGAGATCAACCGTCTCCTCGACCTGAGCCGCAGCGAGGCAGATCCCGACGTCCGCCGCGGCTACGCCGAGGACATCAACCGGCGTTTCGCCAGCGAGTGCTTCATCATTCCGACCTCGTTCACCACCTGGGCCATCATCAGCGCCCCCTCGGTGATGGGCATCGGCACAATGATGCAGCCCGACGGCAGCGGGTCGTTCGTCCGCGATGGTGCCGGGTTCTCCGGGCAGATCTGGCTGACGTCCCTCTTCAAGGCAGAGGGCTGAGCGGATTCGCAGTGGTGGGGGCCACGCGTATCGGCAGCAAGGATCCTGTGCGTGATTTGGCGGGCGGGCAGGTCGGGCCGGAGGTCATCGCCAAGGTCGAGGCCGACTTCCCGTACGTCCGGGCGTGCGAGGGCACCATCACCTACGCGCCGTGCATGGTGTCGCAGTACGCCCGGTGGGTCGGCGACGTGTTCACCGGCAACATGGGCTACTCGTACGCACAGAACCAGTCCGTGGTCGACATGTTCAAGCAACGGGGACCGAGCACGTTCTGGCTCGGTGTCTGGGCGATCGTCATCGGCCTCATCGGGGCCGTACCAATTGGCGTGTACTCGGCCTACAAGCGCGACAGCCCGCTTGACCGAGTGCTGAGCCTCGGGTCGTTCGCCGTGCTGTCGACGCCGCAGCTCGTCATCGCAGTGTTCCTGCTGTATGCCGTTGCAAACCGGGTGGCGTTCTTCCCGAACATCCCTGACTACGTGGCGCCCTGGAGCAACCCTGTCGAGCACTTCCGCAACTTCTTCCTGCCGGCGCTCACACTCGGCATCGGACTCGGAGCCGTGTGGAGCCGGTTGCTCCGTGCCGACATGATCCTCACGCTGCAGAGCGACTTCATCAACCTTGCCCGGGCCAAGGGTGTCTCGCCGAACCGCGTGCTCTGGGTGCATGCCCTCCGCTCGTCGGTGCTGTCGCTGATCACGAGCGTGGCGCTGCAGTTGTCGGGCCTCATCAGCGGCGCGGTGGTCGCCGAGCAGTTCTTCCAGGTCGGCGGCATTGGCGGCCGACTGGTGATCGCCGTGCAGCAGAACGACATCCTCGTCATCCAGGCGATCACGGCAGCCGTCGTGGCCGCAGTCGTCGTGGTGAACGTGGGCGTCGACCTTCTGTACGCGGTGGTCGATCCGCGAATCCGCCAGGCGCGGGCACTGGCATGAGCGAGGTGCCGACATGACCGCAGCATCTGGCACCGCCGTGCCGATTGTGCGCAAGCCCAAGCGGCCCAACCGGTTCCTCACCGGCGGCAGCGTGCTCTCGCTCACGTGGCTGATCGGCCTCACGCTCCTGGCCTTCTTCGCCGACTACCTGCCGTTCATCAGGTACGCGACGGCGCGCACCAAGTCAGTCACGAACTACAAGGCCGGCCCAGGGCTCGACTTCTGGTTCGGCAGTGACCGACTCGGCCGAGATGTGTTTGCCCGCTGCATCTACGGCGCGCAGATCTCACTGCGTGTTGCAGTGGCCAGCATCATCGTCGGCATCGTGGTGGGTGGAGCGCTCGGGTTGATCGCCGGGTATGTGAAGGGGCGAACCGACGCCACCATCAACGTGCTGTTCGATGTTCTCCTGTCGTTCCCTGCCCTGATCCTCGCAGTGCTCGTCGTCGGGCGTCTCGACGTGCTCGCTGCCGATGTGCCGTGGCTCACCCGGACATGGTCGGTCACAATCGTGCTGTCGCTGTTGTCGATCGCACCGATCGCTCGAATTGTCAGGGCGCAAACACTGAGCCTCAGCGAGCGCGAGTTCGTCCTTGCTGCCCGCAGCCTCGGCGCCGGGCGGATGCGGATCCTGTTCAAGGAAATCCTGCCCAATCTCGTTCCGGCGATGGTGTCGGTTGCCTTCACCGGGGTCGCAGTGCTGATGGTCGCCGAGGGCGGCCTTGCCTTCCTCGGCTACTCCGTCGAGTCGCCGTCGTCGTCATGGGGGAAGTTGATCGCCGAGAACCGCGAGAAGATCGACGTGGCCTGGTGGGCGACCATCTTCCCGTCGCTCATGCTGTTCATCACCGTGCTTGCGTTCAACGTCGTCGGCGACCGATTCGCCCGGCGATTCGACATCCGGGAGGCTGCCCTGTGACCGCCCATCTGCAGACCGAGGGCCGCGTCGCCGCCGGCACCCTCCTCGAAGTGAGCGACCTGCGCACCCACTTCAGCACACCACGGGGTGTGGTGCGGGCCGTCGACGGCGTGTCGTTCACGCTCGAGCGAGGCAAGGCGCTGGGCATCGTCGGCGAGTCAGGTTGCGGAAAGACCGTGCTCTCCCGCACGATCATGGGCCTCCAGCCGCGGCGCGGCACTCACCTCACCGGGTCCGTCCGATTCGAGGGCAAGGAGATTCTCGGCCTGCCGCCGCAGCAGATGCGAGGCGTGTGGGGTCGCGAGATGGCGATGATCTTCCAGGATCCGATGACCTCGCTGAATCCCCTGATGCGCATCGGTCGTCAGATCGAAGAGCCGCTTCGCAACCACCTCGACATGCCACGCGGTGAGGCCAGTGCTACGGCAGCCCGTCTGCTCCGCGACGTCAAGATCCCCGAAGCCGAGCGCCGGCTGCGCCAGTACCCGCACGAGCTCTCCGGTGGCATGCGCCAGAGAGTGATGATTGCGATCGCTATGGCGTGCGGCCCGACGCTGCTGTTCGCCGACGAGCCCACCACGGCGCTCGACGTCACCGTCCAGGCGCAGATCCTCGAGCTCATCGGCGAGCAGCGCCGCGACCGCAACATGTCGCTGATCCTCGTCACGCACGACCTCGGCGTCGTCGCAGGCCACACCGACGAAATTGCCGTCATGTACGGCGGCAAGCTCGTCGAGAAGGCGCCGACGAGGCGTCTGTTCGCCTCGATGCGGATGCCCTACACCGAGGCGCTGCTGCGCAGCATCCCGAAGCTCGAGGATGCCAGCCACACCCGGCTGGCCATGATTCCCGGCAGGCCGCCCGATCTCGTCAACCCCCCGCAGGGCTGCCGATTCGCCCCCCGCTGTCCGTATGCGCAGGATCGGTGCCGGGAGGAGGAGCCACCGCTGGTCGCGACGCCCGACGACCCGTCGCACAGCTACGCCTGCTGGTACCCGGTCGGCTCCCCCGAGTACCGGGCGGCACGCGAGCGGATCGACGCCGAGAAGGGACGGGCCGCCTGATGGCCGGTACAGGGAAGGCCCATCTCCGCAGCGGCGAGAACGTCCTGCTGCGCGTCGAGGACCTCGTGGTCGAGTTCCCCGTCGGCCGCACAGGCTTGAAGGTGAACGCAGTCAGCGGTATCAGCTTTGACGTGCTGCACGGCGAGACGCTCGGCCTTGTCGGCGAGAGTGGCTGCGGAAAGAGCACCACCGGCAAGGCGATCATGCAGCTGCCGCGCCCCACGAGCGGCTCGGTCGTGTTCGACGGCACTGAGCTGACGTCGCTCGAAGGTATGCCGATGCGTGAGGCGCGAACTCGCATGCAGATGATCTTCCAGGATCCCGTCTCATCGCTGAATCCCCGGCGCAAGGTCCGCGACATCGTCCGCGAGCCGCTCCACATCTGGAAGCGGGGAACGCTCGCCGAACAGCAGCACAAGGTCGACTCGCTGCTGGAGGAAGTCGGCATCGATCCGCAGCGCGCTGCCGAGAGCCAGCCCCACCAGTTCTCCGGGGGCCAGTGCCAGCGGATCTCCATCGCGCGGTCACTCGTCCTCGATCCGACTCTCATCATCTGTGACGAGCCGGTGAGCGCGCTCGACGTGAGTGTGCAGGCCCAGGTGCTGAACCTCCTCGAGGACCTCAAGGCAGCCCATGGGCTGACACTCATCTTCATCGCCCACGACCTCGCAGTGGTGAAGAACATCAGCGACCGGGTGGCAGTGATGTACCTCGGCAAGCTGTGCGAGATCGCCCCAAGCGATGAGCTCTACCGTCGACCCGCACACCACTACACGAGGGTCCTTCTCGACTCCATTCCAGTTCCCGACCCCACCGTGGCCATCGGCAAGGTGGCCATCGAGGGTGAGCCGCCGTCACCGGTGCTTCCGCCGAGCGGGTGCCGATTCCACCCACGCTGCCCGGCTGCCGACGATCAGTGCCGCAGCGTCGAGCCCGAGGTGCGCGAACTGGTGCCGGGCCACTTCGTCGCCTGCCACCATCCGGTCACGGAGACCGCCGTGGCTGTGGGCGGGCGCTGAGCACTCCTAGCGTTCGTCGTACAACCCGAGCGCCAGCGCCAGTACCCCCTCGGCAAGGGTCTCGTCGGCGAGCAGTCGTGCCCCGCTCTCCGAGAGGTGGAGTCCGTCCTCGCGGTAGCGGCGCGACCCGCCGGCCTCCCGGAGCGAGATCCACTGACCGAGATCGGCAGAGAGAATTCGGGGGTGGGTCGCGGCACGTGCGATTGCTGCGCGCTGGGGACTCCACCACTCGGGCGGGAAATCGCCGTTGACCCGGCCGAGGAACCACTCGGCTGGCAGTGTCGGCATCACCCACAGCACTCGAGCCGATGACCGAGCGAGCAGATATGCCGTGAACTCGCTGTAGTCACGGTTGAGGCGTTCGACATACCTCGGATCGGTTGCAGGAATGACACCCTCGGCGTCATTCCACAGACGAGGCACGGCGTCGACGAGCGACACATGCACGACGACGACGTCGGGCACGGACTCCTCGAGCATGCGTGGGAGTTCTTCGTCGAGCAGTCGGTCGCATTCGGTGCGCATGGGATCCTCCGGCGGCACCTGCCATGCGTCGCGGATCACCCCGCATCCGATCGCAGCGAGTGATGTCACCTGCATCGACTCGCGATGGTCCGAGGCCCACGAGATCAGCCCGCTGCCGAGGGCGATGCCCGTCGAGTCGCCGAGCACGAGAACCCGCACCGGCCGCGAGGGTGCCTCGAGGGCCACTTCCGGGAACAGCGGGTCGGTTAAGCCCATCGCCGTAGAGGGCGGCTCGGCCGATGCGGTCGTCGACGAGGGCGTCGGGTCGTCCGGTGGCGGCGACAGCGGTGCCAGTGACCCGAGCGGTCCGTCGACGGCAACGATCGACACCGCCGCTGCAGCCTCCGGAGGAGCGTCGTAGCGCAGCGTGCCGTCGGGAATGACCGTGAGGGCGAGTGTCCCGACAATGCCCAGCGAGGCAAGCGACAGGCCAGCAGCGCCAGCGGACCCGAGCCGTCGACGGCGCGTGCGGAAGGGCAGTTCGAGGTAGCGATACGAGACGCTGGCGATCGCCAGTGTCAGCGCGACACGCAGTCCGAATGACAGGACAGACGAGTCTCCGGGACGCACGGCGAGGAAGACAGGCCAGTGGTAGAGATAGACGCCGTAGCTCATCGTCCCC
>JBJOMQ010000066.1:0-11662 GCA_046052275.1 Actinomycetota bacterium
CGGCATGCCGCCCACTGGCGGCCTCGGGATCGGAATGGATCGCGTGGCGATGCTCATCGCCGGCGTGAACTCGATCAAGGAGGTCATCTTGTTCCCGACACTGAGGCCCGAGCAATGACCGCAGCATGGGGGCGCGGCCTCGCCACCGTCAGCGACGACGGCGCAGTGCTCGACACGTGGTTCCGTGAGGTGGGCGTCGGCGAGGACACTGCACCGGACACCTTCGACGAGTACGCAGCCGCCGAGCGGCGCGACGACGTGCGCGGCGTCAACATCCGGGCTGTCCGACTGGCGATCGACACCGATGCCAAGCCTGCTGATGCCAGCGACGCCTATCTCCGACTGCACCTGCTGTCGCACCGGCTCATGCGGCCGCGCCAGCAGAACCTCGATGGCATCTTCGGCCTGCTCACCAACGTCGCATGGACCAATCTCGGGCCGGTGCAGGTCGACGCAGTCGACGAACTGCGCTGGCGGGTGCGCCGCGCCGGCCAGGTGCTCACCGTGCACGGCCTCGACAAGTTCCCGCGGATGACCGACTACGTGGTGCCCACCGGCGTGCGCATCGCCGATGCCGACCGCGTCAGGCTCGGGGCGCACCTGTCGCCCGGCACGACCGTGATGCACGAGGGATTCTGCAACTTCAACGCCGGCACACTGGGCACGAGCATGGTCGAAGGTCGCATCTCCGCCGGTGTCATCGTCGGCGACGGCAGCGACATCGGCGGCGGCGCCAGCATCATGGGCACGCTCTCCGGAGGCGGCACCGAGCAGGTCACCATCGGCGAGCGCTGCCTCCTCGGAGCCGAAGCCGGAATCGGAATCAGCCTCGGCGACGAGTGCGTCGTCGAGGCCGGCCTGTATGTCACTGCCGGCACGCTCGTAGAAGTGCGCGGCACCGGCGAATCAGAGGTGGTGAAAGCCAAGTCGCTCAGCGGCAAGGGCGGCTTGCTCTATCGGCGGAACAGCCGCACTGGCGCCGTCGAGGCGCTGCCCCGCTCGGCGAAGTGGGAAGGCCTCAACGCCGAGTTGCATCGGAACTGACGCGACCCAGCGCGAGCTTGAGTCGCTCGCTGACGATTGCATAGACAACGACGATCGCGCCCACTGCGGCAAGGATCGCAGCCGAAGGTGGGGCCATCCCAAGCCGTGATGCGAACGGCATCCACGGCACGGCGAGGGTGACGACGGCGACGCCAACCGACGACCACAGCAGCGCCGCGCTCGGCCTGCTGCGAAGCGCCGGCCGGCGGGTGCGCAGTACGAGCATGATGGCCAGCTCGGTGAGCGTCGACTCGATGAACCATCCCGTGCGGAACGCCGTCTCGTCGGCGCCCAGCACCGCCCTCAGCACTGCGAACGCAGCGAGGTCGAACACGGTGCTCACGAGTCCGAACACCACCATGAAGCGGCGCACCTCGCGCACGTCCCATCGCACCGGACGGCCGAGTTCTTCTTCGTCGACCCGATCGGTGGCGATGGTCATTCCCGGCACGTCGGAGAGGAAGTTCAGCAGCAGGATCTGGGTGGGCACGAGCGGGAGGAACGGCAACAGCGCCGCCGAGGCCGCCATCGAGAGCATGTTGCCGAAGTTGGCGCTGATCGTGACATGGATGTACTTCAGTGTGTTGGCGAAGATGCCGCGGCCGGCGCAGATGCCGTCGTGCAGGACGCCCAGGTCCTTGTCGAGGAGCACGATGTCGGCCGTCTGCTTGGCGACGTCGACAGCGGTATCGACCGAGATCCCGACGTCGGCAGCGTGCAGCGCAGGCGTGTCGTTGATGCCGTCACCGAGGAAGCCCACCGTGTGTCCCGACGACGACAGCACTCGCACGATGCGCTCCTTGTGGAGCGGCTCGACCTCGGCGAACACGTCGACGTCGGCGGCCGCCGCGGCGAGTGACGCATCATCGAGGCGGTCGATGTCGGCACCCGTGAGCACCGGCTCGCTCCGCAGACCCATCCGACCGGCGATGAGCGACGCTGCGTGGCGATTGTCGCCCGTGACCAGCCGAACGCCCACCTCGAGGAGGCGGAGCTGGTCGATGGCCTCCCGTGCCCCTGGCTTGGGCGGGTCGGTGAAGAGCAGCAGGCCTGCGAAGTCGAGGCCCGTCTCGTCGTCGGGGCCGATCGAGTGCACCGGTCCGTCGAGCGGCCTGCTCGCGACGGCGAGCACCCGGTATCCCTCGGCCGACAGCACCGCAAACCGGGTCCGCACGGCGTCGAGGTCGGGTGCAGCGCAGCACGACAGCACCTGCTCGACTGCGCCCTTGGTGACCAGCCTCACGCCGTCGTCGAGCTGAACCGCCACCGACAGTCGCTTGCGCGTGAAGTCGAACGGCAGTTCCGCCAGCAGCTGACCCTCATCGGATGGCGCCGTCACCGCTGCGAGAACCGCTGCGTCGATGGGGTTGTCGAACCCCCGCTGGTGACGCGAGTTCCACCACGCGAGCCGCGCGATGCGGGTATCGGGTCGGCCGTTGACGTCCTCGACCCGGTCGAGCACCACGTCTCCCGTGGTGAGCGTGCCCGTCTTGTCGGTGCAGAGCAGATCGAGAATGCCGATGTCCTCGATCGCGTCGAGCCGCTTCACGATGACCCGCCGAGCCGCCATCAGCCGTGCCCCGCGAGAGAGGCTCACGCTGACGATTGCGGGCAGCAGCTGGGGTGTCAGGCCCACGGCCAGCGCAAGCGCGAACAGGAGCGACTCGACGAACGGCCGCTGGAGCGCGACGTTGATGGCGAAGCAGCTGGCAACCAGCACCGACGTGGCGCCGAGCACCATCCGGCCGAACGACGCGATGCCGCGTTCGAAGGCCGTTGGCAGGTGACGCGCCGCGAGGTGCTCGGCCACCGCACCGAACTCGGTAGCGCGACCGGTCTCGACGACGAGCATCGTTCCCTCGCCGCTCGCGACATGCGAGCCGAGCAGCAGCGCATGGCCCCGGTCGCCACCGGGTCCGGGCTCCTTGTGCCGCGGGTACGGCTCACCCGAGATGGCCGACTCGTCGACCAGCAACGCGGTCGCAGCGAGCACGATCCCGTCGCCGGGAACAACGTCGCCAGCACGGAGCTCGACGACGTCGCCCGCCACCACCTCCGACCACGGAACCTCGGCAATCGCTCCGTCGCGACGCACGCGACAGCGCACCCTCACTGCGGCGAGCAGCGAGTCGACGGCACGTTCGGCGCCGCGCTCCTGCGCGAACCCGAGCAGTCCGCTGGCAGCGACGATGGCAGTGACGATCGCCGCATCCGTGCTCTCGCCGAGGAACTGCGACAGCGCAGCGGCAGCGAGGAGGATCAGCAGGATCGGGCTGCGGAACTGGCGCGCCAGCAGCACGAGGCTGCTCGATCGGCGATGCACCAGAGGTGGCGGCGCATCGGCGAGCCGCCGTACGGCCTCTGCGGTCGTGAGGCCCTCGTCGGTGGCCTCGGCCCAGGGCGTCATGTGCTCGACGGTACCGTCACCGCGTCGAGGGCAGCGCAGTCACCTCGACGAAGCAGCCGTCCAGATGGTCGTCCACCAGGCCCATTGCCTGCATGAACGAGTACACCGTCGTGGGGCCGACGAAGGTCCAGCCCTTCCGCTTCAGATCCTTCGACAGCGCCACGCTCTCGGCACTCGTGGCCGGCAGTTCATCGTCCACGCTGAGCCGGCGTCGGCGCTCGGTGCGATAGCGCGACACGTAAGCGTGGATCGAGCCGTGCTCGTCGATCATCTCGAGTGCCCGCTGTGCGTTGTTGATGGTGCTCTCGATCTTGCCGCGATGGCGGATGATGCCGGCGTCGGCCACCAGGCGTTCGACATCGCCGGCCGTGAACCGGGCCACCTGCGCCGGGTCGAAGTCGGCGAATGCCGTCCGGAACGCCGGCCGCTTGCGCAGCACCGTGATCCAGGCGAGGCCGGACTGGAATCCCTCGAGGCACAGCTTCTCGAACAGTCGCACGTCGTCGTCGGCCGGGCGACCCCATTCGAGGTCGTGGTAGTCGACGTACAGCGGGTCGTCGCCGCACCACCAGCAGCGCCTCACACCGTCGGGGCCGGTACGGAGGCGCTGGTTCGGCTCGGCGGACATGCGGGGAACCTAGCGGGAGGGCCTTCGCCGCCAGATTCGTGTGGCGACGGATGTCACACTTCGGCAAGGATCACCCCTGTGATCCACCACTATCTCGCTGCCCGTGCCGAGCTCGAGGGCCCCGGTTCGCCCTTCCATGTCACCACCGAGGAGGTACGCGGCGTCACCCTTCGCAGCTACGCCGCTGCGCCTCCCACGATGCGCGCCGTCTGGGAGCTCGCCGGATTCCAGGGCGACAAGGAGTACCTCGTCTACGAAGACGAGCGGTACACGTACGCAGAGGTGCAGGCACAGGCGCGAAAGCTCGCCGCCCACCTCGTTGCCCACGGTGTCACGCCGGGCTCGCGGGTCGCGATCGCGATGCGCAACTACCCGGAGTGGGTCACGTCGTACTGGGCATGCGTCAGCGTCGGCGCCGCCGTGGTGGGAATGAATGCGTGGTGGACGCCGCCGGAGATGGAGTACGCGCTCAACGACAGCGAGCCACGCGTGATGATCGCCGATGAGGAGCGCATCGAGCGATTCGGCCACATGCCGTCGCAGCGTCCGATGCACGTCATCTCGGTGCGCACCGATCGGGCGATCCCCGCCGACGGTGCCCGCTGGGCCGACGTGATGGCGACCGACGACCCCGGCACCCTGCCGGCGGTCGAGATCGACCCCGACGACGACGCCACCATCTTCTACACCTCGGGCACCACCGGATTCCCGAAGGGGGCGCAGCTCACCCATCGCGGCTCGGTGGCCAACATCTTCAACATCGTCGTGATGGGCGCTGCGGTCACCAGCGCCGAGGCGAAGGCTGTTGCCGCAGGTGACGTGCCGGCTCCGGCCGATCCGCCGGCTGCCCCGCCGTCACCGGTGTTCATGGCACCCACGCCGCTGTTCCACGTGACGGCGTGCAACTGCGTGATGCATCCCGCCACGCTGCTCGGCGCAAAGGTGGTGCTGATGTACAAGTGGGATCCCGGTCGCGCCATCGAGCTGATCGAGCGCGAGCGTGTCACCAACTTCTCGGGCGTGCCCACGATGAGCCGCGAGATGCTGATGCATCCCGACTGGGCCACGCGCGACACGTCGAGCCTGCAGGGAATGGGTGGCGGCGGCGCAGCACTGCAGCCCGACCTGGTGAAGAAGATCGCCGGTGCGCTGAAGAAGGGCCAGCCGTCCACCGGCTACGGCATGACCGAGACGTGCGGCATCATCACCGCCAACTCGGCCCGCTTCTACCTGGCGAAGCCCGAGTCGTGCGGACCTGTCGTACCCACGCTCGAGGCCAAGCTGGTCGACGACGACGGCAACGACCTTCCCAGCGACCCCAGCACCACCGGCATCCTCTGCGTGCGCGGCTCGATCGTCATCAAGGGCTACCTCAACCGGCCCGAGGCGACAGCCGACTCGATTCGCGATGGCTGGCTGAACACCGGCGACATTGCCCGCATCGACGAGGACGGCTTCGTGTACATCGTCGACCGTGCCAAGGACATGGTGCTGCGCGGCGGCGAGAACGTGTACTGCAGCGAGGTCGAGACGGCCATCTACCACCACGACGCGATCGCCGAGGCCTGCGTGTTCGGCATCCCCGACGAGCGCCTCGGCGAGGACGTGGCGGCGGTGATCGTGCTGCGCCCCGGCCACTCGCTCACCGCCGACGAGCTCCGCGAGTTCCTTGGTGCCAGCCTCGCCAAGCACAAGATCCCTGCCACCGTCTGGTTCCGCGACGAGCCGATCCCCCGCAATGCCAACGGCAAGTTCCTGAAGCGCGAGCTGCGCAAGGAACTGGTCGGCAGCTGATCGCATGAGCCACACCGCCAGCGGCATCTTCTACGAGACGTTCGGCGACCCTGCGCATCCGACCCTGATGCTGGTGAACGGCCTCGGGAGCCAGTGCATCAACTATGCCGAGGACTGGTGCCGGATGTTCGCCGGCGAGGGCCTCCAGGTCGTGCGATTCGACAACCGCGATGTGGGCCTGAGCCGGCGATTCGACGGGATCGACTACCAGCTGGCCGACATGGCCGGCGATGTCGTCGACGTGCTCGACGCACTCGGCGTGCAGCGGGCCCATGTGATGGGCCTGTCGATGGGCGGCATGATCGTGCAGCAGCTGGCACTCGACCATCCCCATCGGGTGCTCACGATGACCTCGGTGATGAGCAGCACCGGCGAGCCCGAGTACCGGCGCAGCACGATGAACGCCCAGCTGCTGCTCACCGAGCCAGGCGCCACCACGCGTGAGGGCTATGTGCAGCAGTGGATCGAGGGGCTGCGCGAATGGGGCAGCCCCGCCTTCGCCGACGAGACCCGCTGGCGGGCCGAGGCCGAGCGGGCATGGGACCGCGGCTACGACCCCGCCGGTGTCGAGCGCCAGTACCTCGCCATCATGGCCAGTCCGCCGCGGGCCGACCGCCTCCGATCGCTCGCCGTGCCCACGCTGGTGATCCACGGCGACCGCGACACGCTCATCGACCAGATCGGCGGCCGTCGCACCGCCGAACTGATCCCCGGAGCCCGACTCGAGATCATCGAGGGCATGGGCCACGACTACCCGCCAGGCCTCTGGCGGCAGTGGACAGACCTGGTGGCCGGGCACATCCGTGCCAACTCTGCGCCACACTGACGACATGGATCCCCTCGCCTTCGCCTCGCTGGCGCGCACGCGGCGCACGAGCATGCTCGTCGACCGCGACCGGCCGGTGCCGCGCGACCTCGTCGAGCACCTGTGCGACCTGGCCCAGTGGGCACCCAACCACAAGCGCACGTGGCCGTGGCAGTTCGCACTCGTCGAGGGCGACGGACGCGCCACGCTGGGCAATGTGATCGCCGATGCCATGCAGGCGCACGGCGACGAGCCAGCAAAGGTCGACAAGGCACGCGGCAAGTACCTGCGCACGCCTGCCACCCTCGTGATCGCCGCACGGCCAGGCGACAGCCCGATGCGCACCGCAGAGAACCGAGATGCGGTCGCCGCCGGCGTGCAGAACATCCTGCTCGCCGGCACCGCGCACGGCCTTGCCACCTACTGGGGCTCGTGCCCGAAGGGGGCCAACGAGGCTGTCGCCGCGCTGTGCGGATTCGACGACGGCAGCACCGTCGTGGCAATCGTGTACGTCGGCTGGGCCACTGAACTGCCCGAGCCGCCCGAGCGTCCTCCGGTGGCGCTGCGCGTGATCGACCGCTGAGCCGGGCGCTGATCGTCAGTCGCAGCAGCGGTCGGCGGCGGCCCGTGCCAGCCGTGTCGCCGTCGCGCGATCCGGCGCCTCGAGCGCGAACCAGCCGTCGTCGACCTTCACCAGCACGGTGTAGCGGCTGTCGCCCTCGACGAGCGCTCCGCCCTTGGCCTCGATGCCGATGCCCGACAGCATCTCGAGGTCGGGCGACTCGTAGTCGAACACCCCAATCACCCGCACGAGCGCGGTGTAACGCACCGGATCGGACACTTGGAATGCGCAAGCATCGCCCGACACTGCGACCGTCGTGACGGGGCCGTCGTCGGCCGGATCAACGGTCACCACTGCCGTCACACCGGCGCCGAGATCGTCGTCGGGCACGGTGGGATCCGTTGCCGCCGGTGGGACGAGCGTGGCGGCACCGCGGAGATCGGCATCCGAGAGCGCACTGCACGGATTCCCGCCGAACAGCGTGTCGGGCGGCACGGTGCCGGTGTCGACCACGTCGGTGCCGGTCACCACCGGCAGCAGTGTCGGCGGGGTGGGCGGAGTGGGCAGTGCACCCACCGTGCCCGGCGGCAGCGACTCGGGATCGCTCCCGGAGCATCCGGCCAACATCACCAGGGCCACGAGTGCCACAGCTGCAGCGACGACGCGGCGGTTCATGGGTCAGCGCGGCTGGTGCACGCCGAAGACGTCGCGCAGAGCGTCGCTCACCTCGCCGAGCGTCGCCCCGGCGCGCAGGGCGTCCTTCATCGGGTACAGGACGTTCTGCGTGCCGCGTGCCGCAGTGCGCACGTCGTCGAGCCGCGCTGCCAGCAGCGCAGTGTCGCGTGCCGACTTGTAGGCAGCGAGCCGCTGCTTCTGGCCGACCTCGAGCGACGGATCGATCGGGAAGACCTCGGGTTCGGACTCACTATCGACGGTGAACCGGTTCAGGCCCACGATCACCCGCTCGTCATCGTCGATGCTCTTCGTGTAGGAGTAGGCGGCGTCCATGATCTCGTCCTGCTGGAAGCCTGCCTCGATCGCCTCGACTGCACCGCCCATCGCATCGATGCGCTCGATGTACTCCCAGGCCAGCCGCTCGACCTCGTCGGTGAGCGCCTCGACGAAGTAACTGCCGGCCAGCGGATCGGGCGTGTCGGCGACGCCGCTCTCGTAGCCCACGATCTGCTGCGTGCGCAGGGCGATGCGCGCCGCCCGCTCGGTGGGAAGGCTGAGCGCCTCGTCGTAGCCGTTGGTGTGCAGGCTCTGCGTGCCACCCATCACCGCCGCCATGGTCTGCACGGCGACGCGCACGATGTTGTTCTCGGGCTGCTGCGCGGTGAGCGTGCTGCCGCCCGTCTGGGTGTGGAACCGCAGCAGCTTGCTCGCCTCTTTCTTGGCGCCGAACCGCTCGGTCATGAGCCGATGCCAGATGCGACGCGAGGCGCGGAACTTGGCGACCTCTTCGAAGAAGTTGTTGTGCGCGTTCCAGAAGAAGCTGAGCCGTGGCGCGAATGCATCGACATCGAGCCCGGCGGCGATAGCCGCCTCGACGTAGGCGATGCCGTTGGCGATGGTGAAGGCGATCTCCTGCACCGCCGTGCTGCCGGCCTCGCGGATGTGGTAGCCGCTGATGCTGATCGTGTTCCACTTCGGCACGTGCTGTGCGCAGTACTCGAAGATGTTGGTGATGATCCGCATGCTGGGCTTGGGCGGATACACATACGTGCCGCGGGCGATGTATTCCTTCAGCAGGTCGTTCTGGATCGTGCCGCTGATCGCCGATGCCGGCACGCCCTGCTCCTCGGCCACGAGCTCGTACATCAGCAGCAGGATCGCCGCCGTCGAGTTGATGGTCATCGAGGTGCTCACGCGGTCGAGCGGCAGACCATGCAGCAGCGTCCGCATGTCGTCGAGTGAGTCGATCGCCACGCCCACCTTGCCCACCTCGCCCTCGGCGCGGGGATGGTCGCTGTCGTAGCCCATCTGGGTGGGCAGGTCGAATGCACAGCTGAGTCCGGTCTGGCCTGCGTCGAGCAGGAACCGGAACCGCTCGTTGGTGGAGGCCGCCGTGCCGAAGCCGGCGTACTGGCGCATCGTCCAGAGCTTGCCGCGGTACATCGTCGGGTAGACGCCGCGGGTGTAGGGCGCAGAGCCCGGCACGCCGAGCTGGGCCTCGGCATCCCATCCGGCGAGATCGGCTGCCGTGTAGAGCGGCCGCACCACGATGCCGCTGTCGGTACGAATCTCGTCGCCCTGCTCGGTCATGTGCCTGAGCGTACGTCGGCAGCGACGAGAGCGATCTCCATCTGCCACTCGGGGCGGGCGAGCGCCGGAACGGTGACGAGCGTGCTGGCGGCACGATGTCCACCCAGCGCACGGTCGCGGGCCGCCATCACGGCCGGCAGGTCGGCCATGCGATCGACCACCACATAGGTGGTGACGCTCACCACGTCGGACGGCGCCATGCCTGCCTCAGCGAGCAGCGTCAGCAGGTTGGCCCACACCACCTCGGCCTGGGCGGCGATGGTGGCGGGAACCGAGCCATCGGCTGCGATCGGCACTACACCGCTGGTGTGCAGCCACCGCATCGGCGCACCCGGCACCGACTCGGTGAGCACGGCATGGGCATAGTTGGCGGCGGGCGGCGCCATCGACGCCGGGGAGAGCGCTCGGTTCACGGCATCCAGCATGGCACCGTGCCGCGTAGGCTTCGGCCATGAGCGCCACCGAGTCAGCAGTCCGCTCGATCGACGGGGTCGACCTCACCCCGAAGCCCGTGCACATCCCCCGCCCGCCTGACTTCGACTCGGTCGACGACGAGCGCCTGCACCGCAAGCAGAAGCTCGCCGGCGCGCTGCGCATCTTCGGACGTGTCGGCTTCGGCGAGGGCGTCGCCGGCCACATCACTGTGCGCGACCCCGAGTTCCCCGACCTGTTCTGGGTGAACCCGTTCGCCGTCAGCTTCCGGCACATGCGCGTCAGCGACCTCATCCTCGTCGACCACGAGGGCAACGTCGTCTACGGCTCGCGCCCGGTCAACCGAGCCGCGTTCGTCATCCACTCGGCGCTGCACCAGGCCCGGCCCGACATCGTCGCCGCAGCGCACAGCCACAGCGTGCACGGGAAGGCGTTCAGCTCGCTCGGCATCCCGCTCGACCCCATCACGCAGGACTCGTGCGTCTTCTACGAGGATCACACTGTCATCACGGCCATCGGCGGCAAGGTGGTGTTCGACATCGACGACGGCAAGCACCTGGCCACGCACTTCCCCACGGGCAAGGCGGCCATCCACCAGAACCACGGACTGTTCACCGTCGGCGAGTCGGTCGACGAGGCGGCGTTCTGGTTCCTCAGCATGGACCGCAGCTGCCAGGCGCAGCTGCTGGCGATGGCAGCGGGCACGCCCAAGCGGATCGCCCACGAGGATGCGGTGTACACGCGCGACAACACGGCCTCGCACTTCGCCGGCTGGCTGAGCTTCCAGCCGCTCTGGCAGGAGATCTGCCGCACCGATCCCGACCTGTTCGACTGAGCGCGTCCGTGAAGGCCCTGCCGGTGCCGCCCGAGGTGCTGTTCGTCGTCTCGGGTGTGTCGCAGTACACGGGTGCGTCGATCGCCGTCAACCTGTTCGAGGAACTGCCGCCCACCACCGTCACCCTGTTCCGCGTGCTGTTCGGCGCGCTGCCGATCCTTGCGTTCTCGACTCGCGGTCGCCGACCGTGGACACGTGCCGAGCTGAAGGCGGCTGCCGTCTTCGGCCTCGCCACTGCGGCGATGAACCTGTTCTTCTACCTCGCCATCGACCGCCTGCCCCTCGGCAAGAGCGTGGTGATCGAGTTCCTCGGCCCGATCGCCGTGGCTGCCGTGTTCACTCGCACCCGTCGCAACACCATTGCGCTGGCTTTGGCTGCTGTGGGCGTCGCGATTCTCTCGGGTGTCGAGATCGGCGGCGATGCGCTCGGCGTGCTGTACATCTTCGGCGCTGCGGCGATGTGGGCGACGTACATCGTGCTCGGCCGGCGTGTGGCCGCCCTCGAACGCGGGCTCGACGGCCTCGGTGTCGGCCTGCTGATCGGCGCTGCGGCACTGGTGCCGTTCGGTGCCGGCAGTGCCGGCGAGGTGCTGGGCTCTCCCCGCCTGCTGGTGCTGTGCTTCCTGGTGGGGGTGTTCTCGTCGGCGGTGGGCTACTCGATCGACCAGATCGTGCTGCGACGCATTCCGGTGCGGCGCTTCAGCCTGCTGCTGGCCCTGCTGCCTGTGACGGCGATGATCGTCGGACTCGTCGCGCTCAGCCAAGTGCCCACATGGGCCGACCTCGGCGGTGCGGCACTGGTGATCGGCGGCGTGCTGATGCAAGAGCGCGAGGTGATCGCGCGGGCCGAAGCGTTGCCCGAGTAGTCAGGCGGCCACGCCCACGTCGCC
>JBJOMQ010000067.1:0-11487 GCA_046052275.1 Actinomycetota bacterium
GCAGTGCCAGCCGGCACCCTCGCAATGCTGGGTCCGAGCGATGGGCCATCGTCGTCTTCGGCGCCGCGAACAACTTCGATCGATGTCAGGTCGCCTCTGGCCTTCATCGTCGGGTCGAGGTCGACGCGCATCGTGCTGTCGTGTCGGCTGGCCGAGTATCCGAGGCTCATCACCGTTCGCAGCACGGTGGGATCGAAGGCTCCATCAGTGGCGTAATGGCCATGAACCATTGCCTCGAGCAGCGTGACCGTCGAGGCGTCGATCTCGACCGGCCTGCCAGCCGCCGAATTCAGCCTCGAGATGTCGCTCGAATCGATGAATCGGCTCCAGCGCTGCTCGAGAAACCGCAGCCGCCGCTCTGCGACGGTGAGGAGCTGTTCGCTGCCATCGATCACCTCGACCTCGGCCGCGCTGCCCATCACCCTGAACTCGCACCGATGACGTGTCGGCTGGGTCGCTGTCATGGTTGACATCTCTGACTCGTGGCCGTTGCGCTGTCACTGGCCTGCTGAGCGGCTCAGTTCGAGGTCCCCGACCCGCCTGACACGGTTGTCGTAGGTGCGACCGTCACCACCACGGTGGTGGTGGGAGCAAGCGTGACCGGTGGATTCGTCGCCGGCACAGTGGTGACTACAACGCCACCGCCGGACGGCGTGGTGGTGGCTGGCTGCGTGGTGGCGGTACCGCCGCCCGCAACGGTCCCGGTGCCGGTAGGCATCGTGACCGATGCGCCGCCTGCACCTCCGACGGCACTTGTCGGCACGGCGCCAGGGATCAGCGTCGAGGCGGGGACGATGGAGCCGTCAGGCAGCACCACCATCATCGGCATCGAGCCGGGCAGCGTCGTCGAAGGCGCAACGCCGCCCTGTTGTGCTGCCAGCTGGGCTGCCTGCTGCGCCTGCAGTTCCTGAAGCTGTGCGGCCTCCTCGGCCACAGCAGTCGAGTGCGCCATGTAGGCGACGATGCCGAACACCATCGAGACGCTGGCGCCCGTGGTGAGCACCTTGGCCGCTTGGGCATGTGCGGTGCGAGTGCCGGCGCGGACAACCGGCACGTCGGGCGTGCCGTCGTCGACGACACGGGTGGGTCGAGTGCGCTGCTCAGTCATCGTCGATCACGTCGTCGTCAAGTTCGTCGGTGGTAGTGGTGACAGCGGTGTCGTCGTCGATCGTGGTGGTCGTGGAGCCATCGTCATCGAGTGGGTACACCTCGACCGACGTGCCCACGACGCCGTAGAGCATGTTGGCGTCGAAGACCACGCGGGTGGTGCTCGACTCGAAGACCACCTGTGCATGCCCCGGGTTGGACTTCGACGTGCTCACGAACTGCCAGCCGCTCGCCGGCGTTGCCGACCGAACCGTCAGCACGCCACCGGCGGTATCGAGGATCACCGTGCCCGACGTGGCAACGCGGTACGACGTCGCCGTCGAGCGGGTCGAAGAGGCCCCGGTGCTCGAGTTCGGCGCACCCGCAGGGAGCAGCGCCTGACCATCGGTGGAGACCGGGATGGTGTCGGTGCCGGCCACGATGGTGCCGACTGGTGCGACGGCGACAGTGGCGGCCGGGGCCGTGTTCTGCATGCCGCTGGTATCGCCGGACATCGCCGAGTCGTTGGTGTGGCGCAGGACCTGGGTGTTGACCAGGGCGGCCGCCGAGCCCGCGACGAGGACACCCGAGACGGAGAGCACTGCAGCGAGTCGTGACTTCATGGTGGGGTTCTCCTAGCGGCCATCGGGCCGATGGTGTGGCGCAACGGGCGAGTTCCGCTGCCCGCAGCTGCCAACACCGTACGAAGTCGTCGTCCTAGGGAGGGCTAGGCCTTATCCAAGAATCGTCCAAAATCACCCCCGTCGGCCCGGTGCGACCCGGCCGGCCGGGTTCAGCGGCCACAATCAGGGGCGTGAAGATCCTGCTGGTGGAGGACGACCGGTCGATTGCATCGTCGATCGTCGAGGGATTGCAGGCAAACGGATTCGACGTCGTGCACGTGGCCACCGGGTCGGAGGCCTACGAGCAGACCGAGCCCGACATGGTGCTGCTCGACCTGGGACTGCCCGACCTCGACGGGCGGGACGTCTTCAGATTGATGCGCGCCCGATGGCGGGCACCGATCATCATGCTCACGGCCCGCGCCGAGGAGTTCGACCGGGTACTCGGCCTCGAATTGGGTGCCGACGACTACGTCACCAAGCCATTCAGCTTCCGCGAACTGGTGGCGCGCATCCGGGCAGTTGCGAGGCGCACGGGTGACAGCGGAGGTGCCGGCCCTGCGGTGAATGCCCCGCAGGTGATCGGACCGCTGGTCATCGATCGCCGTGCTCGCCGTGTCACGCTCGACGGCGACGAGCTTGCACTGACGGCGAAGGAGTTCGACCTGCTGGCCTTCCTGGCCTCCGATCTCGGCGCAGTGAGGTCGAGGACCGAGATCCTCGAGAGCGTCTGGGACTCGAACTGGTACGGGCCGACGAAGACCGTCGATGCTCATGTGGCTGCGATCCGAAAGAAGCTCGGTACGCACGACTGGATCCAGGCAGTGCGCGGCGTCGGATTCCGGATGGAGCCACCGGCATGAAGTGGCGGCTGCTCGCAGCGTTCTCGGGGCTGGTGGCAGTGGTGCTCTTCGCCCAGGACATCCCGCTCGCCGAGTTCATCCGCGATACCGAGCGGGCCTCGCTCGTCAGTGCGCTGCAGCGAGACGCGTTCATCCTCGCCGGAGCGTCGGAGGACCTGCTGTCCGGCGAGGACGACCACGTCACCATCGAGCTTGTTCAGGCCACCGTCGATCAGTACGCCACCAGCAACGGCTCGAAGGTGGTCGTCACCGACGTCGACGGGCAGATCGTGGCGTCGAGCGACAGCGACGACCAGGCAGGCGACGACTACTCGAACCGCCCGGAGATCGCTGATGCTCTGTCGGGAAGGGCAACGTCGGGCGAGCGCGACTCGACGACGGCGGGGCCGCTTGTCTTCGTTGCGGTTCCGGTGCTGTCGGGTGGCACGCCCGAGGGCGTGGTGCGAATCACCCTTCCGGCCGACATCGTGCGCGAACGCTCATCCGAGAAGGTACGCGGTCTGCTGCTCGTGGGACTCATCTCACTGCTCGGCGCTGCGATAGCGGCCTTCTTCATGGCCAGCACCATCACCTCGCCGATCAGACGGCTGCAGCGCAGCACCGAGCGCTTTGCCACTGGTGATGTCTCCGAACGGGCAGACGCGACACAGGGCCCGAAGGAGATTCGCAGCCTGGCGTTGTCGTTCAACTCGATGACTGAGCGAATCTCGGGGTTGCTGAGCCAGCAGCGGGCATTCGCTGGCGATGCCTCGCACCAGCTGCGCACGCCGCTGACGGCGCTTCGCCTGCAGCTCGAGCGGGCGAGCGAGGTGCTCGAGTCCGACCCCGAGGGAGCCCGTGCCCGCATCGAGGCAGCCCGCGAGGAGACAGAGCGGCTGCAGCGCCTCGTCGAGGGTCTGCTCATGCTCGCTCGCAGTGAGGGTACGACGCCGCCGCTCGCCACGGTCGACGTGACCACCACCGTGCGAGAGCGGTTCGATGTGTGGGCGCCACTTGCCGAGGAGCGCGGCGTGCACCTAGTCGTCGATGCAGCCGCTGGCCTCGTCGCACGGGCTGTGCCGAACTCGCTCGAGCAGATCGTCGACAACTACGTCGACAATGCGATCGGCGTCGCATCGGCAGGCCAGACGATCACCATCTCGGCCATGTCGACAGAGGAAGGAATCGACATCAGCGTGGCTGACGAGGGACCGGGTATGCAGCCCGACCACTTGGGCCGTGCATTCGACCGCTTCTGGCGAGCGCCAGACGCACCGCACGGCGGCAGCGGCATCGGCCTTGCGGTCGTGCGGCAACTGGCGGTGCTGAGCGGTGGCTCGGTGCGGATGGCCAACCGTCCGCGTGGTGGCCTGGTTGCCTCAGTCGTGCTCCAGCCGGCCGTCGGCGCCTCAGGCTGATCCGCCACGGTCTGCGGGCAGCCGTCGCGACAGGCACGAAGCCGCTAGGTCAGGCTGCGCCTCAGCGACGCCCGCCGCTACAGCTTGATGGTGGTCGTGGCAGTGCCGGCGCGTTCGTGTGAGACGCGCACGGTGACCTCGCGCCCGGCCCACGCCTGTACGACCCACTGCACCATGGTGCGCTCAGGTGTGCCGTCGTTCTTGCCGTAGGTGAAGTGGTGCTGCAGCCGCCCGCCCAGCTGTCCGAGCTCGACTCGGGCGTGAGGGCCTCCGCTGCCGGCGATCACCGGGAGTCCTTCAATTTCGGCAACGATCGGCAGGGCCAGCTTGGCGGTGAGCGCCTTCTGCGTGACGTAGGTGGGCAGCCATCCGGTGTTGGCGATGCCGACCTCGATTCGGTAGAGGTCGCCGCCCAGTGACGTGGCCTTGCTGTGCAGGATCTCGAGCCTCGGCGAGCACAGCGCCTGGAAGACGGCAAACTCGGCATGCGGCCGCACCTCGTCGTGCAAGCGCGATGCGGGCGCATTCCCCCAGAAGAACACCTCATCCCATCCGCCGATCTCGACCCGGCCGAGTTGCGGATGGTCGAACGGCACCCAGTCGGCGTACGCCTCAGGGTGGTGCTGCAGGGCCCACTCGTAGACGGCCTGTTCTTCCGCCGGTGTCGGGCCGGTGTACCAGATGTGCGTGCCGGGCTTCTTGCCGGTGGCTCTGTGGATCACGTCCCAGAACTCGGTGGTCCACCCGTACACGCCGAGATGTTCGTACGCCCAGTCGTCGGCCGCACCGCTCATCGTGTCTGACTTGTCGAAGGTGAAGTCTTCGTACACCGAGTGGACGGTGTACGAGGTCAGTGCCTCGCCTCGCTCGCCGAGTTCCTTCCACACCCACAGGTCGAGCGGTGGCAGCGTGCTGTCGGCGGCGGTGCTGCTGGGGCGCAGGAGCACGCCGCCCGATGTGTGGAATGCGTTGTAGCCGCAAATGTTCGGGCGGGCGACGATTGCACGCACGAGGGAATCGATCTCGGGCTCGCTGAGTGGATGGTCGCCGCTTCCCGGAACGTTCGTGCCCCAGCCGGCAGGGAAGTTGCGGTTGAGGTCGAGGCGCTCAGGGTTCGGCGCCACAGGAATCGTGAAGCCGTCGTGTTCGACGACCTCTCCCTCGGCCAGCATGCGATAGCGAGGCGTGCCGGCCGGCACCCCGTCGGGAGGGATGCGCACCATGAGGCGCGGATGTGCGGCGCTGGGGGTCCAGGTGCCGTTGGGGTCGGCGACGCGCATCGTGCGGATCTGCCCGTCGCCGTTCATGTCCTTCTCGTGCAGGCCCGGGTCGCGATGGGCGTCGGCCCACGGCCACGGCCTGACGCTGCTGCGACGGAAGCGGGGCTCGTCGGCGAGCGCCCACTCGACGCCGTCGGGGTTCACCCGAGGCGCGATATAGAAGGTGCGGGTGCGAACCGCCTCGGTGACGCGGGAATCGGTGCCGAAGTTGGTGACGAGATAGTGGATGACGTGCAGTGCTGCCACGCCACCGGTGACCTCTATGGCGTGGATGTTGGCGTCGATCCAGTGCGCCGGCTTCTGGAGATGCGGCCCCGTGGCAGCGTCGGTGATGGTGGCCAGCAGGAGCGGCCTGCCCTCATGCGAGGTGCCGTACTGCTCGACGGCCATCAGCGACGGGTGGGCTGCGGCAGTGGCGTGCAGCCACTCGCTCATCTCGTCGTATCGGAGGAAGCGGTCAAAGGCGTATGTCACGGGGCGAACCTAGTTCGCTGCCCGACACCTGCTCTTCGGGCGGTACTGCCGGATCCGGCCGATCGGCGGCGGAGTTGCCGACGTGGTACGTCGGGCAGGGTTCACGAACGAACTAGCATCGTGCCCATGGCGACCAAGAAGGCACACCTCGAGCACCTGCGCAACGTGTCCCTGTTCCAGGGCTGCTCCACCAAGGACCTCGAGCGCATCCACAAGGCAAGTGACGAGATCACCATGCCCGCTGGCTCGCTGCTCGTCGATCAGGGCCAGACAGGCCGCGAGGCCTTCGTGGTGCTCAGCGGCACGGTACTCGTGAAGCGCAACGGAAAGAAGGTCGGCACGTTCGGCCCCGGCACGGTGGTGGGCGAGTTGTCACTGCTCGACCACGGTCCGCGCACCGCGACAGTGGTGTGCGAGACCGACTGCGAGTTGCTGCTGCTCGACCAGCGCCACTTCATGGGCGTGCTCGACCAGGTGCCCACCATCGCGCACCGCCTGTTGGCCAGCCTCGCGGGCCGCATCCGCGACCTCGACCGCCAATACTTCGGCTGAACCGGGGCGCCGCCGACCGCCAGTCGGCATTCGTTGGCGGCCTCTGTCGTATGACGGATACGCCCGCTGGCACTAGGGTCGCGACTGCACTATGAGCACTCACAGTTCTCCCGCACCCGACGCCGCGCCCGCAAAGGCGTGGTACCGCACGCCGCACAAGCTCGTGTGGGCCGTTGGCCTCTTCATGGGCGTGTTCACGATGGCCTCGGGCATCGTGCCGCAACTCACGAAGTGGAAGTCGACCAAGGAAGTCACCCGCGAGGTCTTCGAGGGCATTCCGGGTGCCGTGCAGGTGGCGTTCTACACCGTGATCCCGGTGCTGCTCATCTGGGGTGCGTTCGAGTTCGCCAAGCGCGTGCAGAACTGGGAGCGCGGTGCACCCGACAGGCGGCCCACCACCCGCCACAACGTGAAGCGCCGCCTCGCCGACTTCCGGGCAGGGGTGTACATGCGCACGCTCATGCGCGACGCCGGAGCCGGCCTGATGCACTCGATGATCTACTTCGGCTTCATGGTGCTGCTCGGTGTCACCACCACGCTCGAGATCGATCACCAGTTGCCCGAGAACCTGAAGTTCCTGCACGGCAAGACGTACATGGCCTACTCGTTCATCGGCGACCTCGGTGGCCTCGTGTTCATGACCGGCATCGTGTGGGCTGTGCTGCGCCGCTACGTGCAGCGCCCCTACCGCATCCGCATCAAGACGAAGCCGCAGCATGCGCTGATCCTCGGCGTGTTCGGCGCGATCGGCATCACGGGGTTCCTCGCCGAGGGCTTCCGCATCGCCGAGATTGGCTCACCCTCGTACGAGAAGTGGAGCTTCATCGGCTACCCGATCGCCCAGCTGGTCAATGGTGCCTCAGCCGACACACTCGTTCTGTGGCACCAACTGATGTGGATCGCCCACGTCGTGGCGTTCGCTGCGTTCCTCATCATCCTGCCGATCACGATGCTGCGGCACATCTTCACCAGCCCCCTCAACATGTACCTGCGCGACCGCGACCGCCCGAAGGGTGCAATGCGGGCGATGCCGAACCTCACCGAGACATCTCTCGAGAGCTTCGGTGCCAGCGTGGTGGAAGACTTCACGTGGAAGCAGCTGCTCGACACCGACGCCTGCACCATGTGCGGCCGGTGCACGAGCGTGTGCCCGGCGCATGCCACCGGCAAGCCGCTCGACCCGCGCGAGATCGTGCTGAAGACGGGCGAGGTGATGTCGGCATCGCGTCCCGGAGGTGCGGTGCCGCCGCCGCTCAGCACCGACAAGGAGATCACCATCTCGGCCAACTCGCTGTTCGAGCGCATCACGGCCGAGGAGATCTGGAGCTGCACGTCGTGCCGTGCGTGCGACGAGATCTGCCCCGTCAATATCGAGATCCTCGACAAGATCCTCGACATGCGTCGCTATCTCAGCCTGATGGAGAGCAACTTCCCGAGCGAGCTCGGGAACGCCTACCGGGCGATGGAGAACCAGGGCAATCCGTGGGGCATGAACCAGGGCGAGCGCGCCGACTGGGCCGATGGCCTCGACGTCACTGTGCTCGACCCGGGCCAGCCGATCACTGCCGAGTACCTCTACTGGGTCGGCTGTGCCGGCAGCTTTGACGACAAGAACAAGAAGGTCACGCAGTCGATGGCCAAGCTGCTGCGCCGTGCCGGCATCGACGTGGCAATCCTCGGCCCTAGTGAGATGTGCACCGGCGACTCGGCGCGCCGCAGCGGCAACGAGTATCTGTTCCAGATGCTGGCCATGCCGAACATCGAGACGCTCAACGGCATGGGCGTGAAGAAGATCATCACCCAGTGTCCGCACTGCTTCAACACGCTGAAGAACGAGTATCCGCAGCTCGGCGGCAACTACGAGGTCGTTCACCACTCGCAGCTGCTCGAGACACTCATCTCGACGGGTGCGCTCGATGTCAGCCAGGCGACGCTCGAAGAGCGCATCACGTATCACGACAGCTGTTACCTCGGCCGCCACAACGATGTCTACATGGCGCCGCGCAAGGTGGTCGGCAGCATCAAGGGCGTGCAGGTGGTCGAGATGCAGCGCAACGGCACCAAGGGCATGTGCTGCGGTGCTGGCGGGGCGCGCATGTGGATGGAGGAGAGCGTCGGCGTGAAGGTGAACGACGAGCGGGCGAAGGAAGCGATCTCCACCGGAGCCTCGCGTGTCGCCACGGCGTGCCCCTTCTGCTACATCATGCTCGACGACGGCGTGAAGGCTGCCGGTGCCGGCGAAGACCAAGTCAAGGTGGCCGACATCAGCATTCACCTACTCGATGCCATCGAGGCTGGCGAGCGAGCGCTGGCGAATCTCGAGCGGCCGATCAGCGAGCCGGTGGCAGGCGAATAACGCCACCGCCGGCAACGGCGCCGCGGCACGGGCCGTAGTTGGTCACATCGAGTTCTGGTTGTACTTGCTCGCGACGGCGCCCTGCTGATTCTGGTACTTGCTCTTCAGATCGGGATGTCCGTAGGGGCGCTCGGCGGGCCGGTCGAGTCGCTGGAACACGAGCTGGGCAACCTTCATGCCGGGTCGCAGCAGGATGGGCAGGTTCGACACGTTCGAGAGCTCGAGCACCACGGTGCCCTTGAACCCCGGATCGATGAACCCTGCCGTTGCGTGCACCTGGATGCCGAGGCGCCCGAGGCTGCTCTTGCCGTTCACGACGCCGACGATGTCGTCGGGGCAGCCAACGGTCTCGAAGGTGTGACCGAGGGCGAACTCGCCGGGATGCAGCACGAACGGCTCGCCCTCCGGCACGCTGACCGTGTCCATCAGCTTGGTCTGCTCTTCGAACGGGTCGATGTGCGTGAGCCGGCTGTTGCGCATCACGCGGAACTCGGTGCCGAGGCGGACGTCGACGCTGGCCGGCTGCACGAGGCTGGGGTCGTAGGGCGACAGATGGATGTAGCCCGTGCCGAGGTACTCGCGCAGCGTGGCGTCGGAGAGGATCACATCGGGGAATCTAGTGGGCGGTGGCGCCGGGGCATTCTCCGTCGGCGCACCAACTGCACAGCACGCCGGAGGCGATGAGCATGATCTGGACGCCGTCGAGGGCGTACAGGCGAATGTGCTCGGGTGTGGCCTCCTGTGGCGTGATCTGCCATGCCTCGGCGAGCGCCCGCTGCGCGGCATGGGCTGCCACGGGCACCAGTTCGGGCCGCGGCTCAGCGCGCCACACCCAGTCGCCGTCGACGAGGACGAAGCCGAGTCGAAGCAGTGAGGCAATGGCGCCTCGGTCGGCCTCGGGCGACTGTGGCTGCAGTCGAGGCCATCCAAACAGTCGCAGCTCGGTGCTGTGCAGCGGATCGACCGTGAGCCGTCCGTACGCACCGGTTCCTGCAGCCGTGCTGGCGATCATCACCGAGACTCCATCAAGGTTGGCGTAGGCGTACTCGAGCAGTCGATCGGCCAAGAGCGAGTGCGTCGACCGTTGGCCTGCCGTGGTGCTGTGGCTGGTGACGTCGACGAATCGCGGCGGCGTTCGTCGATGCGGATGTGATGCAGCGTCGTCGAGGATCGAGCGGATCAGCTCATCGATGGCGACGTCAATGTTGTCGTCGCCTGG
Source organism: Actinomycetota bacterium (assembly GCA_046052275.1). Classification (GTDB taxonomy): domain Bacteria; phylum Actinomycetota; class Acidimicrobiia; order Acidimicrobiales; family Ilumatobacteraceae; genus UBA668. The sequence goes on from JBJOMQ010000067.1 coordinate 9,851, forward strand.
GATCACTACAGCGGCGGGCTGCTCACCGGCGCCTACGTCGATGTCGAGCTCGTCGTCAAAGTCGCCGTCCACGTCGTCGAATTCGTCATCGAGGCCTTCGTCGGGTCCCACATAGTGGTCGACATACCCGTCGTCGCCGGCGTCGCACTCGTCGGTGGCGTGGTCGTCGTACTCGTTGATGTCATCGAGCGGGCGGTTGAGGTCGTAGAGCGATCGCTCGAAGCGGAAGAACGACAGGTCGGGCAGGTCGTCGTCGGTCATACGGAAGGGCCTCCTCGTGGTGCTCTCGCGCTTCACGCACGATCACGGCGGCGGCGTGACGCCGCGCTGGCGCGTGTCAGCGACCGACGGGTTGGAGCACCGACAGGGCCCGGGCGATCTCGGCGGGCCGGATCTCGTGGAGGTCGTCATCGAAGACGTCGACGCTGACGTTGGCCCCGGCCGCTCGATATGCCGCCGCAGTCCGCTCGACTCTGTCGAGCGGCACCCACTGGTCATGTGCGCCAGCACCGAAGTAGGCCGGCATGCCGTCGAATCGGCCACTGGCTCGAGAAACGCTGAGGTCGGTGCCCTCGGGTCCGATGCGGCCGCCCGTGAACGCGAGCAGTCCCGCCCAGCGACGGGGGTGCCGCGCCACCCATTCGCTGGCGAGACACGCGCCCTGCGAGAAGCCGGCCCATACAACACGCTCGGATGGCACGTCGTGGATCGAGTCGGCGACGTGGTCGAGGGTGGCGAGTGCATGGTCGAGCAGCGGCTGGTTCTCGTGCAGGGGCGCCATGAACCCGAGCGGATACCACGACCCGCCATTGGCGCACGGCAGCACCCAGTGAATGTCGTCGAATTCCAGCCGGGCAGCGAGGTTGTCGAGCATGTACTGCGGCGCCTGCCCTCGCCCGTGGACTGCAACGACGACGAGCCGGGCGCTGGCGACCGGTGCTCCGTGGTGCACGACCTCCATGTCGAGGTGTGGGTTGTGTGCGGGGGAGTCGGTCATCGCAGCAGTCCGGTCAGATCGACGGTGGTCCGGGCGCTGTGTGCGGCGCGGCAGTCATCGATGCTCCGAGTATGTCGTATCCGCCGACTGGTACGCACGGTGAGGATGAGCTTCGAGCGGCGGACCGTCGTTGATGCCAGCGGGCTCTCTGCCAGCAACCTCTCTGCCAGCAACCTCGCTGCCAGCAACGTCGTCGGCGCCACGCGCCTCATGGCAGGGTGCCCGGAATCGTCGCTACACCCCCTCTCTAACGTCAGGGCATGGACACCCTCTGCCGCCCAGTTCATGATGCACACCCCGACGTCGACGAGCCTCGATCTGTCGCCGACCTGGCCGATTCGCTGTGCGCTGGTGCCGCGAACCTCACCGCATACGAGTATCGCTGGCTGCGCGATCTTGCCGAGTTCGACCGGCGTCGTGGCTGGCTGCACTGGGAGCAGGCGTCATGTGCAGCATGGCTGAGCTGGCAGGTCGGCCTCGATGCGCGGTCGGCTCGCGAGAAGGTGCGGGTGGCACGGTCACTTGCCGAGATGCCGCATGTGGCCGCAGCCATGGAGCTCGGCCACCTCTGCTACTCGAAGGTCCGTGCCATCACCAGAGTGGCCACCCCAGCCACCGAGGAATCACTCGTCAACCTGGC
>JBJOMQ010000068.1:0-11473 GCA_046052275.1 Actinomycetota bacterium
CGACCACAGCAGCAGCGACTCGAGGCCCCCGTCGACATCGAACAGGCTCACCGGGATCACCAGCGCCGCCGATCCTGCGCTGACGGCCTGGGCGAGCAGCACCGGCAGCATCAGCGGCGTCTGCCACAGGTCGCGGCCTTCGCACTGCGCGAAGAGCCACGCCGTGTACCCGGCAGTGCCGGCGCCGAACACGATGGCCGGCACCGCGAGGGCCCGCAGCATCGACGGAGAATCCGCCACCGCGGCGAGGAACCACAGCGATCCCACCGCACCGAGGCCTGCGAGCACGAAGGCGCCCTTCACCAGCCACGAGCCCCACTGCGGCTTGGTGAAGATGTAGTAGAAGCGCGTCGGCTGCTTCAGGTCGGCGATGAGCAGGGCGCCGGTGATCGCCGCGAACAGCAGCGCCATCACCGGGGTGTACAGCCCGACGAACGAGCGCTCGTCGCTGTGACCGGTGAGCGCAGCGAGTCCCGCCACCATGAAGGCGCCGCCGGCGATGCCCTTGGTGACGAGGTACGACGACACCTTCCCCTTCCACGGCATCGGATGCGCCGTGGTGTAGGCGGTGCGGGCAACGAGGTTGGCGTCGATGCTGGGCGTGCTCACCGAGATGGTCGGATGGTGCACCGTCGTGTCGGCCCAGATCATGCCGTCGTCGCGGATCGTGGTGCGCAGCGGATCGAGCGCCGCCTCATCGGCACCCTTGTAAAAGACATGCGGCTTGGTGCCCTGCTCGGGGGCGCGCACCTTCGTGTCGTGCCGGCTGAGCATCGTCGAGATCCGCGACTCGGGATCATCGAGATCGCCGGCGATGATCGACTGCGTCGGGCACACCACCACACAGCTCGGCTCGAGCGACAGTTCGACGCGGTGCGCGCAGAAGTTGCACTTGTGGGCGGTCTGCGTCTCGGGATTGATGTAGAGGGCGTCGTACGGGCATGCGTTCATGCACGACTTGCACCCGATGCAGCGCGAGTCGTCGAAGTCGACGATGCCGTCGGCACGGTTGAACAGCGCCGTGGTGGGGCAGATCTTCACGCACGGTGCGTCTGCGCAGTGGTTGCAGCGGTTCACCGAGTAGAAGCGACGCGACTCGGGGAACTCGCCCTTCTCGATGTACTTCACCCACGTGCGGTTCACGCCGAGCGGAACATCGTGCTCGGACTTGCAGGCAACAGTGCAGGCGTGGCAGCCGATGCAGGTGTCCTGGTCGATGAGGAAGGCGTATCTGGTCACAGTCGGCTCGTTTCGGATCAGTGCGCGTTCTCAGGCACGGCGACATCGCCGCCAGCCGATTGCCAGGCACCGAAGCCGCCGAGCAGATCGCTGACATCGGCGAACCCCCGCTGGCGCAGCGTGCTGGCGGCGATGCTCGAGCGGTAGCCGCCGGCGCAGTAGACGACCGTCGGCTTCGAGGAATCAAGCTCGCCGAGCCGGGTGATGAGTGCCGGAAGCTGGATGTGCTCGGCACCCGGAATCGCGCCGCCCGCCACCTCGCCGGGCCCGCGCACGTCGACGATCTGAAGGCCGGCCACGGTTGCCTTCCGGTCGCGCAGTTGCTCGACCGTCAGGCGCGAGGTCTGGGTGACGTGGTCGGGCCGCGAGAGGAACGCCGCCTCCGGCGTCTCGAGGGCACCGAGCACATTGTCGAAGCCGATGCGCCCCAGCCGGGTACGTGCCTCGTTCTCCGTGCCGGGTGGGCAGACGAGCACGAGCGCCGTCTCGGATGCGACCACCTCGCCTGTGTACTCGGCGAAGCGTCCGCTGAGCCCGACGTTGATCGAGCCGCGCAGGTGTGCCACGGCAAAGTCGTTGGGCTCGCGGGTGTCGATCACCACAGCACCGTTCGCCTGCGCAGCGAGTACCTCGTCGACTGACATCAGCCGCGTGTCGCCGGTCTCGTCGAACAGGTCGCGGTTCACCCGGTTGCGCACTGCGGCGAAGGGGAAGTACAGCGGGGCGGTCGCCTGGCCCTCGGTCACTGCAGCGACGAAGTCGTCCTCGCTCATCGGCGCCAGCGCATAGTTGGTGCGGCGCTGCTCGCCGATGGTCGACACCGTCTCGGTGGAGAGGTTCTTGCCGCATGCCGAGCCGGCGCCGTGGGCGGGATACACCTTCGTGGTGTCGGGCAGGGTGAGCAGCTTTCGGTGCAGCGAGTGGTACAGCTGCCGGGCCAAGTCGTCGGCGCTGGCGCCGAACGCCGACAGCAGGTCGGGGCGGCCGACGTCGCCGATGAAGAGCGTGTCGCCGGTGAGCACGCCGTATGGCGTGTCGCCGCTGTCGTACACCACGTAACTCACCGACTCGGGGGTGTGGCCCGGCGTGTCGAGCACCACGATCGACACGTCGCCGAGCACCAGCCGCTCGCCGTCGGCCATCGCCGTCGACGGGAATTCGGTGCGGGCAGCGCCGACCGTGCCATAGGTGATGGCTGCACCGGTGGCGGCCTGCAGCTCGAGGTGGCCCGACAGGAAATCGGCGTGGAAGTGCGTCTCGAAGATGCGCTCGATCGACAGTCCGTGCTCGGCGGCATCGGCAAGGTACTGCGAGATGTCGCGCTGCGGGTCGACGACGACCGCCCGTCCGGTACCGGTGTCACCGATCATGTACGACGCGTGCGACAGGCAGGCGAGGTAGTACTGGCGGAAGAACATCATGGCGTCACGCTCACTCGGTCGTCCGCACGGTCGCGGAATGTACGGACATTTGCGAGCCTATGGTACGGTGTGACGGATGTCAATGACGACAGTGACCCGATAAGGAGGCCGATGTATTCCGCACTCTTGCCCGACCGGTTGCCGTGGTACATCGCAGGCCCAGCACTCGGCCTGCTCGTGGTCGGCTTCTTCCTCGTCGCCAACCAGCCCCTCGGTGCCACCGGCGCCTATGTCGAGACGGCGCGCACCGTCCGCCGCCAGACGGGCGCCGTCACATGGCGGGCCTTCTACTTCGTCGGCATCGCACTCGGCGGCTACATCGCCGTGCAGTTGAAGGGCATCGGCTTCGACCCGCGTACCGGCTACGACGTCCTGGTCGACGACGGTGCCGGGAACCTCGGGCTCTCGCTGCCGGCCGCCGCTGTACTCATCTTCGCCGGCGCCGTCGTGATGGGCTACGGCGCCCGGATGGCTGGCGGCTGCACCTCCGGCCACGGCATCTGCGGCACCGCACAGCGATCGCCAGCCAGCTGGGCGGCGATGATCACCTTCATGGCAACCGCCGTCATGACCACCTTCGTCATCAACCAGTTCTGAGGGAGCACCGACACATGAATCGCTCTGCCAAGCTCAACCTCGTCGGCCTGCTGTTCGGCGCAGGCTTCGGCTTCGTGCTCGCCGCAGCGAACCTGCACGAGTACGCCACCATTCACAACATGCTCTCCCTCGAGGAATTCGATGTCTTCGGGCTGATGGGCGGGGCCATCGGCGTCTCGCTGCCCCTGCTCTGGATCCTCGAGCGCCGTGGCACGCGCACGGCGCTCGGCGGCACGCTCACGCTGGCGCGATCGAAGCCCCAGCGGCACCACATCGTGGGCGGCGCCTTGTTCGGCATCGGCTGGGCACTCTCGGGGACGTGCCCTGCGCCGGCCCTCGTAATGCTGGCGTCAGGTGCCGGCCTCGCCATCGTCACCGTCACGGGCCTGTTCGTGGGACTCGGCCTGCGCGATGCGCAGACCTCGCGGACCAACGGCACGGCGACCGCCGGCGACGGCGAGCACCGCGAGGTCGTCACCACCAGCCGATGAGCCGGCCAAAGAAGGCGGGCGGCGGCGCAGCCCGACGCGGCGCACGTCGACTGCAACCCGGCACAGCGCAGCCGCTGTGGTCGCAGGTGCTCGCCGATGTCCGCCGCCGGCTCGATGCCGGCGAGTTCGGCGAGGGCTTCCCCACCGACCGCGACCTCATGGCCGACTACGGCGTCAGCCGGCACACCGTGCGCGAGGCGGTGCGCCACCTTCAGTCTGAAGGACTCCTCACGCGACACAAGGGCCGCGGCAGCTTCGTGCAGCCGCTGGCCCTCGAGCAGCGCATCGGGCCGCTCTACAGCCTCTTCCGTTCGATCGAAGACCAGGGCCACATCCAGCGCAGCGAGGTGCTGCTGCTCGAGTCGACCCAGGACGGCGAGATCGCCACGCGGCTGGGCCTCACACGGGGCGCGAAGCTCTTCCACCTGCGCCGACTGCGGCGTGCCGATGGCGTACCGTTCGCCGTCGACGAGATCTGGATGCCGGCAGTGCTGGCAGCGCCACTGTTCAAGGTCGATTTCGAGCACACCGGCGTCTACGGCGAACTCGAGCGCCTCACTGACGCACGGCCCGTCCGCGGATGGGAGCGCATCCGACCCGGCATCCCCACGGCCGACGAGCGTCGACTGCTCGGCACCCAGGCCGGGGAACCCGTCTTCGTCGTCACCCGGTACACCGAGTCCGCCAGCGGCCCGCTCGAGTGGCGCAGCACCGTGATCCGCGGCGACTCGTACACCTTCACCACCACCTGGACCACCGGCAGCGCCACATCGCAGTTCGGCATCGACCCGAGTGCGGCTCCACGCCAGTAGGCAGTCGGCGAGACGTCGCTACGACGTGAGAAGCGCGATCACCGGCCCAGCAGCGATGAGCACCAGCAGCATCACTGCAGCCCACATGTACCGCATGTCGCGAATCCGCGCCCACCGCCACGCAAGCCACGCCACACGGGCGATCGGGATCGCCCCGACCACCACGATCGCAGCCAGGGCAAGCGGATCGCCCCATGGGGCAATCAGGCCGACTGCTGCCACGACCGCCGCCACTAGAAGCACTCGGGAGATGACCCGCCCGGCTCGCTCCTCGGCGACACGTTGTGTCGGATCGACCGTTCCGTACTCGACCATCAGATCGCCCGCACAAGAAGAATGACCGCCACGGCGACCAGCACGACTGACAGGAAGCGTCGAATCGCAGGCGGCGACATCCTCGCCTGGATCAGCGACCCGACGCGCCCGCCAGCGAACGCTCCGATGAGAACGGCCGCTCCGAGATGCACCTGCACGTCGCCGTGCGCCGCCTTCACCATGAGCGCCGCAGCAGCGGTGATGCCGATCGAGAACGTGGTCGTGCTCGACGCCACCTTCACAGGGGCGTGCATCAGTTCGCTGCTCGCCGGTGTCTTCATGAATCCGCCGCCCACGCCCGACAGGCCGGTGATGACGCCGGAGAGGCCCATCACGGCAAGACCCGCACCGAGACGACGGGTCGCATACGGCACGACCCGGCCGTCCAACGAATAGGCGCCGTTCATCGTGCCGACCCATTCGCCGACCGCCGACGCCGGGGCCCCTTCGTCCGGCTTCCAGCGCATGCCCTTCCGCCTCCCTCCAGCGACGGCGGCTCCCAGCGCCACGGCCGCCAGCACGAGGGTCAGCGCCCGCGCCGAGATCACGCCGGCGACGAGCGCCCCCACAATTGCGCCCGCAGTCGAGGCGCTCTCGGTGACCACGCCGAGGCGGTGGTTCGTCGTGTGGGCCTGCATCTGCCGCTGCGCCGCTGCCGACGAGCCGACGACCACCGTGAGCAGTCCCAGCGGCGCCGCCTCAGTAGGGCTCATTCCCGTCGACACGAGGATCGGGACCAGCAGGATCGCTCCGCCGAGACCACCGAGCGTGCCGATGCTCGCCGTGAGGAAGGCGGCAAGCATGAGCAGCGGCGTCTGCACGCCGTCACAGTACCCTCCGCCCGCATAAGTCCGGACAAATTCCGACGTATGCGCAGAGTGGCGGCCGGCAGCGCGCCGCGCTTATTCGGCGGGCACCGCCAGTGGGGCTAACAAGAATCGAACTTGTGACCTCATCCTTATCAGGGATGCGCTCTAACCGACTGAGCTATAGCCCCTAGCAGCGTCGGCGAAGGCTAGCGGCCGAGGCCCGAATGCTCAACCGGCAGCAGTCGACCCTGGCCGCCACCAACTATCCGGCACCAGCTATCCAGCACCAGCTGGCCGACTCAGCGGAAGCCTGACGTGAACCGGTCGACGAGTTCCCTCACCCTCGACTGCGGGCGCCCCGCGTCGGTGGCCACCACCTCTTCTTCGAGCACGCTCACGCGCACGCCGCCCACGAGGTCGGTGATCAGGTTGAACAGCGTCGCCCCCAGCACCGCCAGACCGGTGAGGCCCACGGCGATGAACAGCCCGGCTATCCACGCGTTGTGGTAGATCTCGCCGCCCTTCAACTCGAAGGTCTCCCACCCGAAGCTCTCGAAGAACCGCTCGACATTGTCGATCGTGCCGGTGTTCTCGGCCACCTTCCACAGCAGCACACCCGACGTCAGCAGCACCACGTACAGGAAGGCATGGAACACCAGCGCCACCTTGAAGACACTCCACGTGTCGACATGGCGAACCACCCTGGTGACCCTGCGCACGCGCGGACGGCGACGCGACACCACCACCGGCGGCAGGTACCCCGTGTCGTCGCCGACAGGATCGGCAGCGGTCGCAACACGATCCGATGGAACGATGTCGGGCACCTCGAAGGGGCCCCGCCGCTCGAGTTCCTCGAGTCGCTCGAGCGCCTCGAGCACGCCCGAGTGGGTCGACCCGGCTGCGGACGCCGGTGTCGCCGTGGTGGGCTCGGTCGATCTGCGGTCGGCCGCAGCACGCTGCCGGCCTCCCGACGCACGACGGGTCCCGGTCGATGAATCGCCCCGCGCCGAACGTCCGGGCACCGACGGCGCCGACGGCACATCGCTGCCGGACTGCTGAGCCGCCGAGCGGCGCGGCGCCGATCCGCCCGACTGAGGGGTGGTTCCGTCGCTCACCGTGCCGAGTGTAGGAGAACCGCCTTCACTGCGGGGGCGCGGCGACGGCTCAGGGCATGGCCAGTGCCCGCGCCACCGCGCTCGTGGCGTGCAGCGGACCATTGCTCTCCACCGTCACCGTCACCATCACGTTCCCCGCCGCATCGCGGCCCTGTTCCCACGCGACGAGTCGGGCATCGTTCGCCGCAGCAAGCGCATGCGCTGCCGCCGGACCGTGCAGGGCTGCGGCAAGGGCCGCCGCATCGGCAGCCGTCGCCGCACGACCGGCCGCCATCAACTGCGCTCCGAGCATGGCCACGCCAACAGCCAGCGAGGCCACCAGCCCAACGACTAGCACGAGCACCGGGATCGCCTGCCCACGATCGGGTGCATCACCCGACCACGGACGACCCACGGCTACTCCTCGTCGCTCGACAGAATCGGCGTGACCGACGCCACCGTCTGGTCGTCCGGCACATTCATGATCGACACACCGGTGGCGTCGCGCCCGATGTGGCGGATACCGCTGACCGGGGTGCGGATGGTGGTGCCGCCGCTCGACACGGCCACGATCTCGTCGTCGTCACCCACCATGAACGCCGCCACCACCTGGACACCCTTGTTGCGGATGAACTTGATGCCCTTCACGCCCTGGCCGCCGCGTGTCTGCCGCTTGAACTTGTCGAGCAGCACCCGCTTGCCGAACCCACGCTCGGTGATCATCAGGATCGAGGTGTCGTCCTTGGCAATGTCGACGCTGACTACCGAGTCGCCGGCGCGCAGCTTCATTCCGCGCACGCCCGACGCGGCCCGACCCATTGCCCGGACCTCCTGCTCGCTGAAGCGAATCGTCATACCGGTCCGGCTGACGATGAAAATGTCGTCGGTGCCACTCGACTCGATCACCCGGACGAGCTCGTCACCATCGCGGAGGTTCAGGGCGATCAGGCCATCACGGCGGCCGTTGTCGTACTCGTTGAACGCGGTCTTCTTCACCACGCCGTTGCGGGTGGCGAAGAACAGATAGCGCTCTGCCGCAAAGTCACGGGTGTCGATGATGGCCTGGATGGTCTCGCCGGGCTGCAGCGGCAGCAGGTTGACGATCGGGATGCCCTTGGCCGTGCGCTCGCGCTCGGGAACCTCGAGAGCCCGCAGCCGGTACACCCTGCCACGGTTGCTGAAGAACAGCAGGTAGGCGTGCGACGAGGTGAAGATGACATGGCGAATGACGTCCTCGGCCTTCAGCTTCGCTCCAGCGACGCCACGGCCGCCACGGCCCTGCGTGCGGAACGACGTGGCCGGCACCGCCTTCACGTACTGGGCATCGGTCATCAGCACCACGACCTCACGGTCGTCGGTGAGGTCTTCGATGCGCATTTCGCCCACGTCGTGGCTGATGGTGCACACCCGGGGCGTGGCGAACGAGTCCCTGATTGCGGTCATCTCGGTGATGATCAGCTCGCGGAGCTTGTTCATGTCGTCGAGGATGCTCTGCAACTCGATGATGCGCGCCCGCACGTCGGTGAGCTCGGTCTCGAGATCGATGCGGCTGAGCCTGGTGAGCTGGGCGAGGCGCATCTCGAGGATGTCGGTGGCCTGGATCTCGGTGAACTCGAACGGCTTCGCCATGAGCCCGGCCTTTGCCGTCGCCGTGTCGTCGGACGCGCGGATGAGGGCGATGACTTCGTCGATGACGTTGAGCGCCTTGATGCGCCCCTCGAGGATGTGCTCGCGGCGCTTGTCCTTGTCGAGCCGGTACTTCGTACGGCGGGTGAGCACATCGACCTGGTGGTCGATGTAGCCCTGCAGCGCATCACGCAGGTTCAGCGTGCGCGGCACGCCGTTGACCAGGGCCACCATGTTGACCGGGAAGCTGGTCTGCAGCTGGGTGAGCTTGAACAGGTTGTTCATCACCACGTTGGCGTTGGCATCGCGCTTCAGCGTGATCACCAAGTTGGTCTTTGCCGCTGCAGAGCCGTCGTTGACGTCGGCGATGCCGTCGAGGGTTCCCTCGTCGACGAGTTCCTGGATGCGCCCGGCGATCGAGCTGCAGCTCGTCTGGTATGGCAGCTCGGTGACGATGATCTGCATCTGGCCGCGCTTGCCCTCTTCGATGGTGGCGGTCGCGCGTACCTTCACGCTGCCACGGCCCGTGCGGTAAGCATCGATGATGCCCGCACGGCCGAGGATGCTGCCGCCCGTGGGGAAGTCGGGACCCTTGACGAACTGCATCAGGTCGTCAGAGGTGGCCTCGGGATTGCGGATCAGGTGCACCGTGGCGTCGATGACCTCGCCGAGATTGTGGGGAGGGATCGATGTGGCCATTCCCACCGCGATGCCCTGGCTGCCGTTCACCAGCAGGTTGGGGAACCGTGCGGGCAGCACCGACGGCTCCTCGGTGGTGTTGTCGTAGTTCGCCACCATGTCGACGGTCTCTTCGTCGATGTCGGCAAGCATCTGCATGGCGAGGGGGTCGAGTCGGCACTCGGTGTACCGCTCGGCGGCGGCTCCGAAGTCGGGGCTGCCGTAGTTGCCGTGGAAGTCGATGAGCGGATGGCGCAGCGAGAACGGCTGAGCCATGCGCACGAGCGCGTCGTAGATGGCCGAGTTGCCGTGGGGGTGGTACTTCGCCATCGTGTCGCCCGTGACGCGGGCGCACTTCACGTGCGAGCGGTTGGGACGGAACCCCTGCTGGTCCATGTCCCAGATGATCCGCCGGTGCACCGGCTTCAGCCCGTCGCGCACATCGGGCAGCGCCCTCGACATGATGACCGACATCGCATAGTCGATGAAGCTGCGCTCCATCTCGTCCTGGAGCTGGATCGGCTGGATGGAATCGCCGGGGCCGACGGGCTCGGGCGGGGTGGGCGGGTTGGGTGCGTCGCTCATCAGAAGTCGAGGTTCCTCACGTCGCGGGCGTTAGTGGTGATGAACTGCTTGCGGCTCTCGACGTCGTCACCCATCAAGACGCTGGTGATCTCGTCGGCGAGTGCCGCTTCCTCGACGGTGACCTGCAGCAGCGTGCGCGACGCAGGATCCATGGTGGTGGGCTTCAGCTCGTGCCAGTCCATCTCACCGAGGCCCTTGAGGCGGTTGAAGTCGTGCTTGTGGTTGGGATGCTCGGCAAGGAACCGGGCCTTGGCAGCATCGTCCTTGAGGTAGATCTTCTCCTTGCCGACCAGCGTGGAGAACAGCGGCGGCTGGGCGATGTACACATAGCCCGCCTCGACGAGGCCGCGCATCTGACGGAAGAAGAACGTGAGCAGCAGCGTGCGGATGTGGCTGCCATCGACATCGGCGTCGCACAGGGCGATGACCTTGTGGTAGCGGGCCTTGGCCACGTCGAACTCGTCGCCCACTCCCCCGCCGATGGCCGTGATGAGTGCCTGGATCTCGTTGTTCTTCAACATCTTGTCGAGTCGGGCACGCTCGACGTTGAGGATCTTGCCGCGAATGGGCAGCAGGGCCTGTGTGCGCGGGTCGCGTGCGTTGAGCGCCGACCCGCCGGCCGAGTCGCCCTCGACGATGAACAGCTCGCTCTCCTCGGGGTTGCCGCTCGTGCAGTCCTTCAGCTTGTCGGGCATGCCGGCACCGGCCAGTGCCGTCTTGCGGCGGATGGCATTGCGGGCGTTCTTGGCGGCCACGCGAGCCTGCGCAGCCGCCTGCGCCTTCTTCACCACCTTGTTGGCCTCGGTGGGATTCTCGTCGAGCCATTCGGAGAGCTTCTCGTTGGTGGCCTTCTGCACGAAGCTGCGCATCGGCACATTGCCGAGCTTCGCCTTCGTCTGGCCCTCGAACTGCGGCTCGCGCAGCTTGACGGAGATGATGGCGGTGATGCCCTCGCGAATGTCCTCGCCGAGCAGGTTGTCGTCCTTCTCCTTCAGCAGGCCCTTCGCCCGGGCGTACTTGTTGAGCACGCTGGTGAGCGCCGTCTTGAAGCCCTCGACGTGCATTCCACCCTCGATGGTGCTGATGCCGTTGGCGTACCCGTGGATGCCCTCGTAGTACCCGGTGTTCCACTGCACGGCAATGTCGAGCATCTGGCCGTCGTCATCGTCGTCCTCGTAATGGCACACCTTCGAGAAGAGCGGTTCCTTCGTCGTGTTGAGGTGCTTGACGAAGTCGACGATGCCGCCCCTGTACTGGTAGGTGACCTTCTGTTCCTTGCCGGCACGCTCGTCGACGAAGTTGATCTCGAGGCCGCGGTTGAGGAACGCCATGGTCTGCAGGCGCTCGAGCACCGTGCGCGCCACGAACTCGGTGCCCTCGCTGGCGAAGATCGTGGGGTCGGGCCAGAACTCGACCGTGGTGCCGGTGCTGCGACCGCGGCCCGGCGTGTTGCCCACCGCAGCGAGCTTGCCCTGCGGCTTGCCACCCTTGGCGAACTCCTGCTGGTAGCGCGTGCCGTCGCGGTCGATGGTGAGCAGCAGTCGCTCGCTGAGCGCATTGACGACGCTGACGCCCACGCCGTGCAGGCCACCCGACACCTTGTAGCCCTCGCCGCCGAACTTGCCGCCCGCATGCAACACGGTGAGCACCACCTCGGCAGCGCTCTTGCCCTTGTGGGGACCTGACGGATACGGATCGACCGGGATGCCGCGGCCGTTGTCGTCGACACGGCAGCCGCCGTCGGCGAGCAACGTGACGGAAATCGAGGTGGCAAAGCCCGCCATGGCCTCGTCGACCGCATTGTCG
>JBJOMQ010000069.1:0-11403 GCA_046052275.1 Actinomycetota bacterium
CGCGCCGAGCTTGAGGCCCTTGAGGTCGCTGAGGCTGGTCACCGTGGCGCCAGGCCCGTCGGCGTAGCCGAGCACCGCCTGGTTGGCGGTGTAGTACGGGTCGCTGAACGACACGACCTCGGCGCGCTCGGGCGTGATCGAGAACTGCTGGAGGTTGAAGTCGTTGTTGGCATCGCTGCCGGCCACCGCAGTATCGAACGACGTGCGCACCCAGGCGACAGATGCTCCCTCGAAGCCCATCTCACGGGCGACGGCGAGTGCCAGTGCGGCCTCGAATCCCTGCCCCGACTCGGGGGCATCGTCGATGACATAGGGCGGGAACGCCGGGTCGCCGGTGGCGATGGTGAGCGTGCCGCCCGCGAGGGTCTTGCCCTCGGCGCAGGCAGCGGCCGTCTGGCCGTCGGCTGCGGTGGTGTCGGCCGCCGTATCGGCGGGGGCAGTGGTCTCGGCCGTCTCGCTGTCGCTGCTGCAGGCGGCAAGGCCGAGCGTGGCGAGCGCCGCAAGGGCGACGATCTGACGCTGCATGTGAGTCTCCTGGGGGTTGTTCACGGTGACCCGCGGTCGCGGGCCGGGAAAGGCTAACGCCCGACATGGCCGGGGCCCGTGCCGTGGCAGGGTTCGGTGGTCTTCTCCTGCGACCGTCCTTGACGGTGAGACACAAACCGTCTTAGTGTCTCACCCATGGTGACGGGCGGCACACCCCTGCGGGTCGATGGCGCCGTTCGGCGCGCCGACTCACTCGAGGACCGACTGCTTGACGCCGCCATGACGCTCGGCGAGCGCTGGGGATTCGCCAAGGTCACCGTCGACGACATCGCTGCGGCCGCCGGGGTGTCGCGGGCGACGCTCTATCGCATGTTCCCCGGCGGCAAGGACGTGCTCTTCGACGCGCTGCGAGTCCGCCATCTCGAGGAGTACTTCTCGCGTCTCACGGCCGAACTCGAGGGGGTCGACGACCTCGAGGAGTTCCTCGTGCGCGCCGTCGTCGCCTCGACGCTCGAGCTCCGCGGCGACCGCCACCTCGCCGTCATGCTCGCCACCGAGCCCGGCGAGGCCCTCGGACAGCTCACCGTCGGCGGACTGCCGCGCATCATCCGCATGGCGACGACATTCCTCGCGCCGCTCGTCGTCCGGTTCCTGCCGCGACCCGATGCAGCCCGACTCGTCGACGTCGTCGCGCGGCTCGTCATCAGCTACTTCCTTGCGCCGTCCGACCACGTCGACCTCGGCGACCCAGCGTCGGCGCGGCCATTCCTCGCCACGTCAGTGATCCCCGCCTTCGTCCCACCGCCTGCACTCGCCGGCCGCCCACATCAGGAGCAGACATGACCGTCACCCACAACTCGAACGAGTCGATCATCGGCCGCGCCGACATCAACGACATCGATGCGATCCTCTCCGTGCCGATGGTCGACCCGACCGAGGTCGAGCATGTGGTGAAGAACAACGCCGACACGATCTTCACGTGGGATTACACGCTGTCGCGCCCTGCGCTGCGCCGCCTGTACGAGAAGGCCAAGGTCGGACAGTGGAATGCCACGACCGACCTTCCGTGGGACACCGATGTCGACGTCGAGAAGACCATCCGCCAGGACCAGGAAGTGCTCGGCGTGGGCATCGACCGGTCGCTCTACGACGGAACGCCGGTGCAGAAGTGGGGCGACAAGGAGTGGCTCGAGTTCGGCGTGCAGGGCCGCAACTGGATGCTCAGCCAGTTCCTCCACGGCGAGCAGGGTGCCCTCATCTGCACCGCCAAGATCGTCGAGACCGTGCCGTGGTACGACGCCAAGCTCTACGCCAGCACCCAGGTCGTCGACGAGGCTCGCCATGTCGAGGTGTTCGCCCGGTATCTGCACGAGAAGCTCGGCGGCGAGTTCCAGGTGAATGCTCACCTGCGGATGCTGCTCGACGACATCGTCAACGACAGCCGCTGGGACATGACCTACCTCGGCATGCAGGTGATGGTCGAGGGCCTCGCCCTTGCCGCCTTCGGTGCCCTGCACCAGTTCGCCACCGAGCCGCTGCTGAAGCAGTTGCTGCGCTATGTGATGAGCGACGAGGCCCGCCACGTGGCGTTCGGGGTGCTGAGCCTGAAGGAGGTCTACGACGGCATGAGCGACGCCGAGCTGAAGGACCGCCAGGAGTTCGCCTTCGAGGCAGCGGTGCGGATGCGCGACCGGTTCATGTCGCAGGAGGTGTGGAACCGGATGGGGGTCAACGTACGCGAGATCCTGCCGATCGTGCTGAATGATCCCACTCGGCAGGTGTTCCAGAGCCTGCTCTTCAGCAAGATCGTGCCGAACTGCAAGAAGCTGGGCCTCCTCGACCGCAACGATGCCTGGCTGCGGCGCCGCTTCGAAGAGATGAACGTCATCCAGTTCGAGGACTGGGAGAACACCGGTGACGAGTACCTCAAGTTCGAGCTGGACAGCGAGCTGGCTGCGCCGGTTGCCGGCGACTGACACAGCTGACGGCGGCCGGCATCGAGCCGAGCCGGGCGCACCCGCCCATCGCAGAGGCGTCCGGTAGTGTCCGGCCGGTGGCCACTGCGCACGACTCGCTCTTCCGCACGATGCACGCCCTGCGCGTGAAGGGCTTCGCCACGGCCGACCTCGTGGCCGAGGTGGCCTGCATCCCGCATGACGAGGCAGCATCGCAACTCGACGGCCTGCGAGCGCGCGACCTGGCGATGTACCGCGAGGCGCGCGGGCTGTGGCAGCTCACGCCGGCCGGACGCGAGGCGCACGCTGCTGCACTTGCTTCCGACATCGCCGGCATCGACCTCGAGTCGGTGCTGGCGCCGGCATATCGCGACTTCCTGCCGCTCAACGAGGAGTTCAAGGCACTCTGCAGCGACTGGCAGGTGCGCAACGGATCGCCGAACGACCACGCTGATGCGGCGTACGACGGTGCCGTGGTGTCGCGGCTGGTCGACGTCGATGCCCGGGTGCAGCCCGTCGTGTCGGCGATGGGATCTGCACTCGATCGGCTCGCGGCGTACGGCCCGCGGCTGAGCCTCAGTTGCCAGCGCGTTGTCGACGGCGACACGACGATGCTCACCGGCGTCATGTGTGGCAGCTATCACGATGTCTGGATGGAACTGCACGAGGACCTGATCGTCACCCAGGGGATCGACCGTGCAGCGGAAGGATCGTTCTGATGGCTCGATTCGGCAGGGTGCTCTCGGCGATGATCACGCCATTCGACGAGTCGGGCGCGCTCGATCTCGACGAGGCGCGCCGGCTCGCGCAGTGGCTGCAGCAGCACGGCCACGACGGACTCGTCGTGGCGGGCACCACGGGCGAGTCGCCCGTGCTGACCGACGACGAACGCCTGTCGCTCATCGCTGCGGTCGCCGAGGCAGTCACGATTCCAGTCGTGGCAGGAACGTGCACCAATGACACGGCGCACTCGCTGCTCCTGACAGCCGAGGCCGAGCGTCTCGGCGCAGCAGGCATCCTCGCCGTGACCCCGTACTACAACCGGCCGTCACAGGCGGGCATCGATGCCCACATCCGCGCAGTTGCATCGGCGAGCCGACTGCCGGTGATGCTCTATGACATCCCGGTCCGGAGCGGACGGAAGATGGCAACAGCGACGATGCTCAGGCTGGCGAGCGAGGTGCCGACCGTGGTCGCGCTGAAGGACGCTGCCAACAATCCGGGGGAGACGGCGGCGCTCATCGCCCAGGCACCCGAGGGATTCGAGGTGTACAGCGGCGAGGACATGATGACGCTGCCACTTCTGGCCAGCGGCATCGTTGGCACCGTCGGGGTGGCGACGCACTGGACCGGCGCCGATCACCAGCAGATGTTCGAGCTGTGGGAGAGCGGCGACACCGGTGGTGCACGACGGGTGAACGCTCGACTCATCGAGAGTTTCGTCTTAGAGGGCGGCGACGACTCGCCGAATCCGATTCCCACCAAGGCCGTCATGCGGCACCTCGGCTTCAGCGTGGGGCAGGCGCGGCTCCCGATGGGGCCGGCACCGGAGTTCGTCGAGCGCCGGGTGCCCGAGGTGCTCGCTGCGCTCGAGCGAGCCCGTGCCGACTTCGCCGGCGCGTCGGCGGGCCGAGGCTGAGATGCCGGCACCTGTTCGTCTCGTCTTCCTCGGCGGTCTCGGTGAGATCGGCCGCAACTGCATGGCTCTCGTGCACGGCGAGGACGCGACAGAGCGCGTCCTGCTGATCGACTGCGGCCTGATGTTCCCCGATCCCGACATGCACGGGATCGACCTCGTGCTCCCCGACTTCACGTGGCTGCGCGAGAAGGCAGAGCGCATCGTGGGCTGCGTCGCCACTCACGGCCACGAGGATCACGTCGGCGGCCTGCACTACCTGCTCCGAGAGCTGTCGTTCCCCATCTACGGCTCCTCGGTCACGCTGGGCCTCGCTCGTCACCGCATCGAGGAGGCCGGACTCCTCGGAAAGACCGACCTCGTCGTCGTCGCCGACGGCGAGCGTCGGATGATCGGGCCGTTCGACGTCGAGTTCATTCCCGTCACCCACTCGGTGCCGCATGCGCACGCAATCGCCGTGCACACAGAGCAGGGTGTCGTGCTGCACTCGGGTGACTTCAAGCTCGACCTCACCCCGGTCGACGGGCGGCGCACCGACCTTGCCCGCATTGGGGCGATTGCGTCGACGACAGGCATCCGCGTACTGCTGGCCGACAGCACCAATGCCGAAGAGCATGGCCACGCGCCCAGCGAGACAAGCGTCGGCGCGGTGCTGCGGCACCTGTTCGCCGAGCACGCCGGGCGGCGCATCATCACCGCCAGCTTCGCCAGCCACCTGCACCGCATCCAGCAGATCATCGACGCTGCCATCGCCAGCGGACGAGTTGTTGCAACGCTCGGCCTCAGCATGAGGAAGAACGTCAGGATGGGTCGCGACCTCGGCGTCCTCAGTGTGCCCGACGCCTCGCTCGTCGACATCGAGGACATCGACCGCTATCCACCCGAGCGCGTGTGCGTCATCTCGACCGGATCTCAGGGCGAGCCCATGTCGGCACTGGCACTGCTGGCACGTGGCGAGAACAAGTGGGTGAAGGTGGGCGAGCACGACACGGTGATCCTGTCGAGCCATGCGATTCCGGGCAACGAAGGCAACGTCAACCGAGTCATCGACGGCCTGCTGCGAGCGGGTGTCGAGGTCGTTCACAGCGGCATCGCCGACGTGCACGCCACCGGGCACGCACAGGCCGACGAGCTGAAGACGTATCTCAACATCACCTCGCCCGAGTGGTACGTCCCGATCCATGGCGAGTATCGGCACCTGGTGGCCAACGCAAAGCTCGGTACGACGATGGGCGTGCCGCGCGATCACGTCCTCGTCTGCTCTGACGGCGACGTGCTCGAGCTCTCCGATGCTGGCCTCGCTGCGACGGGCCGAGTGCCGGCCGGATTCCTCTACGTCGACGGCATCGTCGGTGATGTCGGCCAGGGCGTCCTGCGCGACCGGCAGGTGCTGGCCGAGGAGGGTGTCGTCGTCGTCGTGGTGACAGTCGACATCTCCACCGGCAAGGTGCTGACCGGTCCTGAGATCATCACGCGTGGATGGGTGTACGCGCCGGAGGCCGAAGATCTGCTCGACGAGGCGTGCGACACCGTCGCCGATGCCGTCGAGCGAGCGCTCGCCTCCGGCGTGCGAGATGTCGAGTCGCTCGAGCGAGACGTGCGACGGGCCGCCGGCAAGTTCGTGAACGATCGGACCAAGCGACGCCCGATGATCGTTCCGGTGGTGATGGAGGCGTGACCCTCGCGAGGCTCGCGCTCTCCAGCGCGGCGCTGGTCTCGCTGGCGGCGTGCAGTGCATCCGAGTCGGGAGTGCAGACGGTTCCGTCGGCGACGATCTGCGACCCCGACGCAGCACCCCAGGACGAGGCCGACCTGCCCGACGTAGCGATGATCGCCGAGGCGATCGAGTCGCTGCGCGGCGAGCTCGGTGCTGAGCCCGAGTTCTTCGAGGTCAACGCAACGGCACGACTCGTCAACCTGTTCGTGGCCCTGAATGGCGCCACGATGGTGCAACCCTGGCTCTACGCCGACGGCGAACTGTCGACCCAGCCCGCCCGCGAGGCGGTCGGGGGAACGTTCACCGCCGATCTGATCGTCGTCGATCCCGGCTCGGTGTTCGACACCGTCCGATCAGAGGTGCCCGACGCCGTCATCGAGACCTTCTATGTGCACGGCAACGGCGAGGGCGGGGTGCAGTACGGGCTGCTGGCATCAACGCTCTGCGGCGGGGGATTCGACATCACCATCGGTCCCGGCGGAGCCGTGCTGGCAGTCGACCCGGCCTGACACGGGTGGATTGCCCGAACACGCGCGCGACCGCTTGTTAGCGTGGCCCTGATGGCCACATGGGGCGAGCCCAGCCGCCGGTCCCGGCGCGAGAGCGCTGCGTCGGCGCGCCCCTCGTCCGGCAAGGGCACGGCGGGCAAGGGCGCTGCCGGCAAGGGGGCTGCCGGCAAGGGCGCTGCCGGAAAGGGCGCGGCGGGCAAGAGCGCACCGGCCACGTCCGGTGCGAGGCAGCCACGGGGTGGCCGGTCGACCGCCGTCGAGACGCCACCGCAGGGAACGGAGCGGGCTGCAGGCCGATCGGGTCGCGCCCAGCAGGGTGGTTCCGACGCCGACGCATCGCCGCTCAGGGCCGCCGTGGAAGGCCGCGAACACGAGTTCCTCGGAATCGGACTCGTGGTCGTCGGCGTGCTGCTCGGCCTCGCCATCTACCTCGACCTCGCCGGCCCGCTCGGCGACGGCGTCGAGGCGCTCGTCGGCTGGTTCGCCGGCGCAGCCCGCTATGTCGTGCCGCCCGTGCTCGTGGTGGGAGGCGTCACCGTGGTGCGCCGCGGTCGCAGCGGCAGCCCGTTCCGACTTGTCCTCGGATGGACCATCACCGTGTTCGCGGCACTCGGCCTGCTGCACGTGGCTGGCGGCCCTGTCGACGTGTTCGGGAGCCTCGACGAACTCGATGACGCCGGCGGTCTCCTCGGCGCTGCGATCGGCGCACCACTCGTGGGGCTGCTCGACACCGTTGCCTCGGTGGTGGTGCTGTCGGCGCTCGTGCTCGTGGGCGCCATGCTGATCGGCGGCGCGTCGATCAGCTCGATGGCGGGCGGGGCCAGCCGCGGCCTTGGGGCGGTGCTGTCGTCGTTCCGCCGCAATGGCAGTCGCGCCGACGACAGCGCGGCTGCAGCGGAGACCTTGCCAGCGAGCGCCTCGGCATCGGCGTCCTCGAGCAGCGGGCCGTACGACCTCGCCGCCGACGACGACTTCGACGCCGAGCCCGAGCCTGCGCCGCGACGCGTTGTCCAGCCCACGCCGAAGCGGCCGCCGAAGGTGCCCGCAGCGGCTGAGCCCGGCGAGCAGGCCGAACTCGACCTTGGCCCCGGTGCGAAGAAGGGGAAGTGGATCCTCCCGCAGATGTCGATGCTCGGCCGGAGCGCTGCACAGGCAATCGACCAACGCGAGGTCGACGAACGAGGTCGTGCGCTCGTCGACGCACTCTCGACATTCGGCGTCGAGACACGGCTTGTCGGACAGACCGTCGGCCCCACCGTCACCCGCTACGAGCTCGAGATGGGCACGGGCGTGAAGGTCGCCCGCATCACCAGCCTCAACCGCGACATCGCGTACGCCATGGCGGCCACCGACGTCCGCATCCTGGCACCCATCCCCGGACGGTCGGCCGTGGGCGTCGAGGTTCCCAACCACACGCGTCAGCTGGTGAGCCTCGGCGACATCATGACGGCACCGGAGGCGCGTGCTGCAGCGCACCCGCTCGACGTGGCCATCGGCAAGGACATCGCCGGACGGGCCGTGTTCTTGAATCTCGCCACCACCCCGCACCTCCTCATCGCCGGCACCACCGGCGCCGGCAAGTCGAGCGGCATCAACAGCATCCTCACATCGCTGCTGATGCGCACCACCCCCGAGCAGGTTCGCCTCATCCTCATCGATCCCAAGCAGGTCGAGATGGGCCAGTACAACCGTTTGCCGCACCTCCTGACGCAGCCGGTCACCAATCCCAAGAAGGCGGCCAACGCTCTCGCGTGGGCGGTGAAGGAGATGGAGACCCGCTACGACCTGCTGTACGAGACCGGATTCCGCGACATCACCGGGTACAACGCTGCGTTCGACCGCGGCGAGCTGCAGTCCGAGTCGGCCGCCGATGCAGAGAAGGCGTACCGCCGGCTCGAATACATCGTGGTCGTTGTCGACGAGCTCAACGACCTGATGATGGTGGCCAAGCGCGATGTCGAGGACAGCATCACCCGCATCGCGCAGAAGGCACGCGCCGTGGGTGTCCACCTCATCGTGGCGACGCAACGCCCGTCGGTGAACGTCATCACCGGGGTGATCAAGGCCAACATCCCGGCACGCATCGCCTATGCGGTCAACAGCATCACCGACAGCCGCGTCATCCTCGACCAGCACGGCGCTGAGAAGCTCGTCGGCAAGGGCGACATGCTCCTGCTGCCCGGCAACAGCAATGTCCCGCAGCGAATCCAGGGCTGCTTCGTGGGCGAGGACGAGGTGCGCAAGGTGGTGGCCCACTGGCGGCGCCAGGCTCCCGAGGTCGTCTATGTGTCGGGGATCGAGGGCGACGATGGAGCGGGCAGCGCCGGTGCCGGGTCGGCCTTCAGCGGCGGCGACGATGACGACGATGGCCTGATGCGCCAGGCGATCGAGATGGTGGTGCGCAGCCAGCTGGGCAGCACGAGCATGCTGCAGCGAAAGCTCAAGGTCGGCTTCGCCCGTGCCGGTCGCCTGATGGACCTGCTCGAGCAGCGCGGCATCGTCGGTCCCAGCGAGGGGTCGAAGGCCAGGGCAGTGCTGATGACCGTGGAGGAGTTCGAGCAACTGCGCGAGGCCGGCCAGATCTGACGCCGTCCGCGCCCCCCGGCTGGAGGGTGCATGATGCGGGTATGACACTCGACCACCCGCTGACCGTCATCGCCTCCGGACTCCGGTTCCCAGAGGGGCCGATCGCCATGCCCGATGGCTCGATCGTGCTGGTGGAGATGTTCGGACCCCGGATCACCCGGGTGCGCGCCGACGGGTCCACCGAGACGATCGCCGAGGTGGAGGGCGGGCCGAACGGCGCTGCGATCGGCCCCGACGGCGCCCTCTACCTGTGCAACAACGGCGGGTCGTTCAGCCCCGTCGACCTCGGCGGCATGCTCGTGCCCGGTCCGTTCGATCCGAGTCGCTATATCGGCGGGCGAATCCAGCGAGTCGATCTCTCGACGGGTGCCGTCACCGACCTCTACACCGAATGCGACGGCCGGCCATTGCGGGCACCGAACGACCTCGTCTTCGACGGCCACGGCGGGTTCTGGTTCACCGACCACGGCATCCGCGACAACCGGGCGCGGACGAGCGACCTCACCGGCATCTACTACGCCACCGCCGACGGCGCGCACATCAGCGAGCAGGCGTTCCCGGTCGAAGCACCCAACGGCATCGGCCTGTCGCCCGACGGCGGCACCCTCTACTGGGCCGAGACGCACACCGGCCGTGTGATGCGCCGCACGGTGGAGGCGCCGGGCCGACTGGCGCCGGCGGCGCCGCTCGACCCCTCGGCGTGCCTCGCCGGACTGCCCGGACTGCAACTGCTCGACTCGCTGGCTGTCGACGGCGAGGGCAACGTCTGCGTCGCCACGCTGCTGAACGGCGGCATCACGGTGATCGATCCTGCAGACGGGTCGTCGTGGCACCTCCCGACCGGCGACCCGCTCACGACGAACATCTGCTTCGGCGACCGCGACGGCAGTGGCGAGTACCGCGACGCATTCGTCACGTGCTCGGCATTCGGCACGGTGCAGCACGTGCGGTGGCCGAATAGGGGACTCCGCCTCGCACACGAGTAGTCGTCGGTAGCCTCGCCACCTGTGGGGCAGCGCTTCTATGTCGAGACACTGGGGTGTCCGAAGAACCAGGTCGACAGCGACAAGCTGATCGGCACCCTGCTCGCGGACGGCATGACCCCGGCCGACGACGCCGATCAGGCCGACCTCGTCGTCATCAATACGTGCGCCTTCATCGACGAGGCACGACGCGAGTCGATCGACACGATTCTCGCCCTCGAGGAGCGCAAGAAGGCCGGGGCCCGGCTCGTCGTCACGGGCTGCATGGCCGAGCGCTACGGCGACGAACTGCGCGAGGCGCTCCCCGAGGTCGACCAGGTCGCCGGATTCGGCGTGCCGGTCGCGCTGGGCGCCAAGCCCGCTGGACGCGGCTTGATTCCCGTCACCCCGGTGCCGACGCTCGACCTGCTCAACCTGCCTCGTCCGCGCTCGACGGCTCCGTGGGCCTATGTGAAGATCGCCGAGGGCTGCGATCGCACATGCGGCTTCTGTGCGATTCCCTCGTTCCGCGGCCCGCAGCGCAGCCGCGACATCAGCTCGATCATGGATGAGATCGAGCAACTTCAGGTACGCGAGGTGGTGCTGGTCGCGCAGGATCTCGCCAGCTACGGCAAGGACCGCCCAGACGAGCTGGGAGCCGGGTCGATCGTCCCGCTCGTGCGGTCGGTCGCAGCGGCCGTCGACTGGACGCGGTTGCTGTACCTGTATCCGAGCGACCTCACCGACGAGCTCATCGACGCGATCTGCGATACCGGCGTGCCGTACTTCGACCTCTCGCTGCAGCACGTCAGCAAGCCGCTGCTGCGGCGGATGCGCCGGTGGGGCGACGGCGAGCGGTTCCTCCGTCGAATCGACGACATCCGCCGCCGCGAACCCGCTGCTGCGTTCCGCAGCAACTTCATCGTCGGCTATCCCGGAGAGACCGAAGCCGACCACGACCAGTTGCTTGCCTTCGTCGAGCAGGCGCAACTCGACTGGTGCGGGTTCTTCGCATACAGCGCGGAGGACGGCACCTACGCCGCAACGCTCGACGGCGGCGTCGACCGGCGGCTCGTCGACGAGCGACTGGCAGAACTGCGCGAGATGCAGGATGCCATCACAGCTTCGCGGCGCGACGCACTGATCGGCGCCACAATCCGGGTACTCGTCGACGAGCCGGGCACAGCCCGCAGCTCTCGTGAGGCACCCGAGATCGACGGGATCGTCGAGGTGCCTCGGCACCTCGCGGCAGGGGAGTTCCACGACGTCACCGTCGTCGATGCCCTCGGCCCCGACCTCATGGCAGACTCAGCCTGATGCCTGTCGACCCGAATGCCGTCACGACGTGGGCCAACCTCGTCACGGTGCTGCGCGTGCTGATGGCGCCGGTGGTGTTCGTCCTGATCCCGTCCGAGCAGACCGGCCACTGGGGGGCCTTCGCGTTGTGGTTCGTGCTGTGCCTCAGCGACAGCATCGACGGGCACCTCGCCCGCCGGCACGGAGCAACGAATCTCGGGGCGTTCCTCGATCCGCTCGCCGACAAGGTGCTCGT
>JBJOMQ010000070.1:0-11368 GCA_046052275.1 Actinomycetota bacterium
GCGCACCGACCGGGTGGTGGTGCGCATCGCCATCGACCGCACGCTGTGCTCCTCGGCGTTGTCCTCCCGCACGTGATGCCGGAGGCTCGGATGTGTCAGCGGTTGGGCTGGGGCAGCACCCGCAGATAGGGCTTCACGGTCTTCCAGCCCTGCGGGAACAGCTGCTTGGCCTCGTCGTCGGTCACTGCAGCGCCGATGATCACGTCGCCGCCGCTCTCCCAGTTGGCCGGGGTGGCGACCTTGAACTTGGCGGTGAGCTGGAGGCTGTCGATGACACGCAGGATCTCGTCGAAGTTGCGACCGGTGCTTGCGGGATAGGTGATGGTGAGCTTCACCTTCTTGTCGGGCCCGATGACGAACACCGACCGAACGGTGAGCGTGTCGTTGGCGTTGGGGTGGATCATGTCGTAGAGGTCGGCGACCTTCCGATCCGGGTCGCCGATCATGGGAAAGTTCACGGCGGTGCCCTGGGTCTCCTCGATGTCGCCCTCCCACTTCACGTGGCTGTCGACCGGGTCGACGCTGAGGCCGACCACCTTCACGTTCCGCTTGTCGAACTCGGGCTTGATCTTGGCCACGTAGCCGAGCTCGGTGGTGCAGACCGGGGTGAAGTCCTTCGGGTGGCTGAACAGCACGCCCCACGAGTCGCCGAGCCATTCGTGGAAGCGGATCTCGCCCTGAGTGGTGGGTGCGGTGAAGTCGGGTGCGGTATCGCCGAGGCGGATCGCCATGGTGTCTCCTTGTCGCTGGGCTGCCGGCGGTAGGCCGGCGGCGGGTGCGGTGAGGCTACCGGAAAAGCCGACCAATCAAGTCGGGAATATTGGACAGTGCCGCCACCGGCCAACCAAGCCCCCCGCATGTGCTAGCCCGTGGGGGGATCGAGTCGGAGGGCAGCCCATGAGCATCATCGTCGGAATTCCCGAGTTGGCGGCCGCTGTGGCCCACCGCCCCTGGGGCTACCTGCTCACTGTCGGTCCCGACCTGCGGGTGCACGCCCTCGCTGTCGCCGCCGTCTACGAGGGCGGCCGGTTTGAGATCGCAGCCGGACGAAGCACATGCTCGAACGCGATGGAGCGACCCGAGGTGACGATGGTGTTCCCGCCACTCGAGGAGGGCGGCATGAGCCTCATCGTCGATGGCACCGCCGAGGTCGAGGGTGCCGCGGTGCTCGTCACGCCAACCGGTGCGGTACTGCACCGAGCTGCACCGGTCTGACGGGTCCGTTCCTCACGCGCCGGCGCGTTCGACCGGTGCGACATCGTCGAACCACACCGGATCGGCGTCGAAGGCGCACGACACACTGCGGGCGGTGTCGCCGTCGGTGAGCATGACGTCGAGCAACTGCAGCCCCTGTGCCATGTGAGCCCGCCGGATGGCGTGGTACGCATCTCGGTGGTCGAGCGTGGGCGTGCACGCCGCTCGGCTTGTCTCGATCGACACCAGCAGGGTCTGGCAGAACGGCGCCTCGAGTCCTGGCAGCCCGGCCCGGGCAGCGACTCCGACGAAGAGCCCGAGCTCGGGTGGTGGATCGAGGAGGAGCGCGGTGACGCGGCGGTGCTCGTCGAGCAGCGTGAGCGACTCCCGGCGGACCGGCAGGCTGGTGATCTCGGTGGCGAGCACCGAGGCCTCGCCCACACCGGAGACGACCAGTGGGTCGTCGGGATCAGGGAGGAAGATGCTCCACTGATCGTGATGCCAGTCGAGTGCCAGGCGCGGGCGCCGGCGCGGCAGTCGGAATCTGGTGAACGGCACGATGCCTCCCACTCGGACGATGAGTGACCGGGGGAAGCACGGCGGATTCCCCGCGTGATGGTGATGTGCACACCACGACGGGACGGGATGCAGAATGCGGCAGGCGCAGCGTCGCGCTGCGGCTCAGAGCAGCGTGGACAGGCGCTCGGCGATCTGCTCGGGCGTGGTCATCGGATCGAATCGCTCGATCACGGTGCCGTCACGCCCGACAAGGAACTTCTCGAAGTTCCAGGTGATATCGGTGCCGCCGGTGGATTCGCGGAGCCACCGGTAGAGATCGCAGGCTCCGTCGCCGTTCACCTCGATCTTGGAGAACATTGGGAATGTGACGCCGTACTTCGAGGTCGCGAACTCGAGGATCTCGGCGTCGGACCCCGGCTCCTGGGCTCCGAATTGGTTGCACGGGAAGGCGAGCACGGCGAAGCCGTCAGCGGCGTGCTGCTCGTGGAGCGTACGCAGACCTGCGTACTGGCCGGTGAGACCTCAATTACTGGCGACGTTGACGATGAGGCACACCGTGCCCCGGTAGTCGCCGAGTGACACCTCGTCACCGGTGATCGAGGTCATGGTGAGGTCGTGCATTCCAGTCATGGTGCAGACGTTAGCCGTCGCCCCATCGGTGGGCGACACGCGATCCGAGGGCCAGCAGGGGCCAGGCGACGGCAATGGCCGCGAGCGCAGTGGCGTAGGCGGTCGGCGTCGTCGAGGGCAGCTCGAACAGCGACCGGGCGGCAGGGATGGCAAATGCCAAGCCAAAGCCCGATGCCATCGCGGCCACCAGCACGGCCCGTAGCGCAGTGAGTGGCATCGCCGTCCGGCAGAGGTTCATCAGGGCGATCGCCCCTGCGACCAGCACGGCTGCGGTTCGCGCCTCATCGGGATCGACCGATGGGTCGAGCTGCACGATGCTGAAGACGGCCATCGTGAGCGCGGCAATGACGAGTCCGGCCGGCACCGCCCGGCCGAGCACCCTGCGCAGGAAACCCGGTGCGACGCGCTGGTCGTTGGGTGCGAGCGCAAGGAAGAACGCTGGCATGCCGATCGTGAACCAGCTGAGGATCGACAGATGGATGGGTCGCAGCGGATAGGCGAGTGCGAACACTCCCGTGAGCACCGAGAGCACGACCGAGTACGCGGTCTTGGCGAGGAACAGGCTGGCGACTCGCTCGATGTTGTTGATCACCCTGCGACCCTCGGCGACCACGGCCGGAAGCGCAGCGAAGTTCGAGTCGAGCAGTACCAACTGGGCGACGGCGCGTGTCGCCTCGCTGCCGCTCGCCATGGCGATACCGCAGTCGGCGTGCTTCAGGGCGAGCACGTCGTTCACGCCATCGCCGGTCATCGCCACGGTGTGCCCACGGCTCTGCAGGACGTCGACGAGGTCGCGCTTGAGGTGCGGGGTGACCCGGCCGAACACGGTGGAGCACTCGGCGGCGTCGGCGAAGGCGTCGGTTCCCACTGGAGGCAGGTCGGCTGCGCCCACGGCATCGTCGGCGCCGCGCAGGCCCGCCCGGCGGGCGACGGCAGCCACCGTGGCCGGGCTGTCGCCGCTGATCACCTTCACCGTCACGCCTTGCTCGGCGAACCATGCCAGTGTCGAGGGCGCGTCGGGGCGTATGACGTCGTCGATCAGCACGAGGGCTCGTGGCTGCAGTCCCGCCGGGATGCTGTCGCCGAGTGTGGTGCTGAGATGGTTGTCGGATCCTGACGCGAGCACGAGCACGCGCGTGCCGTCGGCGGCATGGCATTCGACCGCGTCGCGTATCGCATCGTGCGTGGGGCCGAGTATCCGCTCGGGCGCACCGAGCACCCAATCGCCGAGCGGGTCGAGCGACATCGCGCTCCACTTGCGCTGCGACGAGAAGGGCACGCGGGCGATGAGCTGCACGCCGTCGTCTGAGTCGTGCGGGAGGTACTCGGCCAGTGCCCGTGCGGTGGGATTCGGATCGGGATCGAGGCGCGCCATGGCACCGAGGACTCGCCGGACGAGTCGTGGGTCGGTGTCGCCGATGGGGTCGATCGACGCAACAGCGAGTGCGCCGGCCGTGATCGTTCCTGTCTTGTCGGCACAGAGCACGTCGACCCGGGCGAGCACCTCGATGGCGGGCAGCTCCTGCACGAGGCATCGCCGGGATGCGAGTCGCACGACGCCGACGGCGAACGCCACGCTCGTGAGCAGGACGAGGCCCTCGGGCACCATGCCGACGAGTCCGGCGACAGTGCTGACCACGCTGGCCCTCCAGCCGTCGTCGCGGCGGACGAATTGGCTGGTGGCGAGGAGGATGCCGATCGGGATGATGGCGAGTCCGACGACGGTGACGATGCGGTTGATGTCGTTTCGGAGCGGGGAGTCGACGAGCGTGAAGCGGCGGGCCTCCTCGGCGAGCCGAGCTGCGTAGCGGTCGGCGCCGATCCTCGTGACTGTCATGCGACCCGTGCCGGCGACCACTGCGCTACCGCTCAGTACGGTGTCGCCGGCGGTCCTGGGCACGGGGTCTGCCTCACCGGTGAGGAGCGACTCGTCGACCTCGAGCCGGTCGTCGATGACGATCTCGCCATCGGCGACCACCTGGTCGCCGCTCCGCAGCTCGATGATGTCGTCGAGGACGAGCTCGGTGGCGCGGAGGTCGAGGATGGTGCCATCGCGGACGACCCGGGCACGGGGTGCGTTCAGCACGCTGAGCCGGTCGAGGACTCGCTTGGCACGCAGTTCCTGGACGATGCCGATCACGCTGTTGGCGACGATGACCCCACTGAACAGGGCGTCCTTGGGCGAGCCGGCAGCAATGACGAGCCCGGCGAGGACGGCGATGATGACATTGACCGGGGTGATGATGTTGCCCCGGAGAATGCCGAGCACGGTGCGGGTCGGGGCGGCCGGTACGTCGTTGACGAGTCCGCGTGCCCGGCGGTCGGCGACGGCGGCGGCGGTGAGGCCGGTGGCGGGGTCGGCGTGGGCCACGGGGAGACGATAATCCCTTGCCCGCCCGATTGAATCGACGTAGAGTGGTCAAATGACCACGCACGAGAGCATCCTCGACAGAGGACTCCGAGAGGATCTCGACCGCCGGCAGTTCATGCGCCGGACGGCACTTGCGCTCGGCGGGGCGGTGGTCGGTGGCACGCTGCTGCGCTCGGCCCTCGTCCGGGCCGCGACGATCGTCGGCTCCGGACCGTACGGGCCGCTGTCGTCGACGCCCGACGCCAACGGCATCCACCTGCCTGCCGGGTTCTCCAGTCGGATCCTCGCCAGGTCGGGTCAGGCAGTACCGGGCACTGCGCACGTCTGGCACTACGCACCGGACGGCGGGTGCTGCTTCCCGAGCGCTGGCGGCGGGTGGGTCTACGTGTCGAACGCCGAGGTCTCCTCTGGAGGCGGCGGAGTTGGCGTCCTGAAGTTCGACGCCTCGGGTGCCGTGATCGGCGCCTATCGCATCCTCTCCGGAACCAGTCGCAACTGCGCAGGCGGGCCCACGGTTGCCGGTACCTGGCTGAGCTGCGAGGAGGTGCCAGCGGGCCAGGTGTACGAGTGCAATCCGCAGGCAGCCGGCCAGGGCGTGCTGCGCGCCGGCATGGGCACGTTCAACCATGAGGCGGCGATGGAAGACCCCGTGTCGAGGGCGGTGTTCCTCACGGAGGACTCCACATCGGGTCGCCTCTACAAGTTCGTGCCCACCACGCCGGGCGACTTCTCGGCAGGCCAGCTGTATGCGGCATCGGTGAGTGCCGGCGTGATCTCGTGGGTGGCCACGTCGTCGTCGACCCCCGACCGCAGCGCCAGCACCACGGCGTTCAACGGCGGCGAGGGGCTCTGGATCGAGGGCCGGCGGATGTACTTCACCACCAAGGGCGACTCGAAGGTGTGGCTGGTCGACCTCGATACGAATGCCATCCGCGTGCTCTACGACGGCGTTGTCAGCAGCACAGCGGCGCTGCGCGGTGTCGACAACGTCACCGTCCACCAGCCGTCGGGCGACGTCTTCGTGTGCGAGGACGGCGGCAACATGGAGATCTGCCTGCTGGCCGAGCAGGCGAACGGCGATGTCGAGGTGGCACCGTTCCTGCGCGTCGCCAACCAGTCGGCCTCAGAGCTGGCTGGCGTTGCCTTCTCTCCTGATCACACACGGATGTACGTCTCGTCGCAGCGTGGAACCGATGGTGTCACGGGTATCACCTACGAGATCACCGGCCCCTTCCGCCGGGCGAGCTCGACGATCCCGGTCACCGACGATGCCCATGTGCGCGACGGCCGCTCGGCCACCCGCAACTTCGGTACCGCCACCACCGTCGAGGTGCAGAACTCGAGCGCCGGCAACAACCGCTGGCTGTTCGTAAAGGTCGACACCGCTGCCCACACGGGCACGGTGTCGTCGGCAGTCCTTCGGCTGCAGCTGCAGGGCCGCAAGGGGGTGTCGACTGCGGTCGCCGCCTACGCAGTGGCCTCGACGTCATGGACCGAGAGCGGCATCACCTGGGGCACCAAGCCGGCGCTGGGCGCCGAACTCGACCGGGTGACGGTGACGGGCGCCACGGCAAGCACGCACGACTTCGACCTCACCGACTACGTGGCTGCCGAGCGGACGGCCGGCCGCTCGGTGATCGCCGTGGCGCTGTGCGCCCCGGTGGCCGGATCGCTCGTCACGGGTGTCTCGTCAGAGTCGACAACCGTGTCGGGGCGGCCCCGTCTGCTGATCGAGCGCTGACCGGCCTCGACCAAGTGGCCCTATCGGCGCCCGAGCGGGACCGGTAGGCTCCCGAGAATGGACCTGCGGTGGCGGATCGCTGCGCTCAGCGTGGGAATGACCGGCGTGGTCGTGGCCTGCGGCGGCGGCGGCGGGGCTTCGGGCCTGTCGGCGCTTCCCGAGGGCATCTACATCGGCGTCGTGTCGCCCACTGACAGCGATCAGGTGGCCGTCTCGCCGGGCTCACCGCTGGTCGTGGCCCTGCAGGTCGACCCACGCCTCATCGACACCAATTGCTCGATCGAGATCACCATCGTCGTCAGCGACGACGCCGGCGGGTTCTCGCAGCGGCGTCTCGCCGTGATCGAACCGCCGATTCGCACCGAGCTGGTGCAGGTCTCACTTGGCTTCACTGTCGACGATCCGTCTGCCCAGCCAACCGTGGGCGAGGAGCCCATCGAGGTGCCGGTCGATGTACGCGATCCGGGAGAGTTCCTCGGCCTGGTGAACGCGGGCATTGTCGCCCCCGAAGCCGACGATCCGGCGTCGAAGCTGTCGCAGTACGACGTGTGCCGCACCAAGCTCGGCCTGGCACCCGGCGCCGCCGATGGCCTCGAGGCCAGCCGCTCGTTCTCGCTGCGGATCGAGGTTGGTGACTCCACCACCACCGACGTGGCCGAGACCGGTCCGGTCACCGTCGACACGTCGTCGACGAGCAGCGACGAGGCGACCACCACCGACTATTCCGGTGGCGGATGGCGACCGCCGACCACGGTGAACGGCACGACCACCACGGTGAAGGGCCCGACCACCACGACGAGGCCGTCAACCTCGACGACAACGACGACGATCTACGTGCCGCCGCCCACCACGCCGCCGCCGACGGATCCTCCGACGACGCCGCCTCCAGTGTGAGGCGGAATGGGCCGGCAGGTGAGTGGTGCCCGGCCCGCTGACAGTGAACTGTGAGCGGCGTCGGCGCACCCGGTGCTGAAGGATGACGCGACGAGGGGGCGGGCCGTGAGGCCCGCCCCCTCGCTCGTGTGGCTGATGTCGTGGTCAGCGACTGGCGCTTGGCGCGTCGTCGGTGACCGTGCCGGTCACACCGCCGTGTAGGTGGCGCAGTCGGTACCGCCGAAGATCGACGTCATCCAGGTGCCGTTCGCCAGCGTGAGGCCAGTGACGCAGAACCTGATCTGCGTGCCAGCCTTCACCTTCAGCGCGCTCGACGAGATCGTCGCCACGCCGTTGACGTTGGTGAGCGCCGACCGCGTCGACAGTGCCCTGGTGCCGTTGTAGAAGGTGCCGGTGACCGAGGCGCCGCTCACCAGTGCCGAGTCGATGTCGCGGATGGTGACGCTGGCGGTGACGGTGACACCCGCCCGCGAGCGGACGCCGCTGGCCGACACGGCCGCCACGTCGATCTTGCGCAGCGGGGCAGTGACCACGATGGTGACCGACTTGGTGTTGCTGAGGTTGCGGTCATCGGTGACGGTCAGCGCCGCCGTGTAGGTGCCGGCTGTCGTGTAGGTGTAGCTCGGGTTCGCCTCGGTGGACGTGTCGCCCGTGCCGAACGACCACGAGTAGCTCAGCGTGGCGCCCTCAGGGTCGCTCGAGCCCGAACCGGTGAAGTTCACCGTGAGCGGGAACTCGCCGCTGGTCGACGAGACGCCGAGCACTGCTGTCGGTGCCTGACCGTCGGGGCCGACGACCGTCGAGGTGAGGCGGTAGTGGCCCAGGCTGC
This sequence comes from Actinomycetota bacterium, assembly GCA_046052275.1. Classification (GTDB taxonomy): domain Bacteria; phylum Actinomycetota; class Acidimicrobiia; order Acidimicrobiales; family Ilumatobacteraceae; genus UBA668. Next base: position 8,179 of record JBJOMQ010000070.1, read on the forward strand.
CGTAGTCGGAGTAGCCGGTCGTCAGCGGATCGCCGAAGCCGACACCGTCGATGAGCAGGGTGTACGTGCCGGCCGTGAGCGTCGTCGAGATCGAGGCGCCGAGGCCGGTGGCGCTGTCGCCGTTGGTCGAGCCGGATGCCGGGTCGTCGCTGGCGAGGAGGGTGCCGTCACTCGAGCGCAGCTCGAGCTTGATGTCGAGATTCGGGCTGGTGGGCGCAGGGATCACGGTGAACGTGGCCGGGCCGTCGCTGGCGTTGACCGTGAAGGCATCGACGTCGGTGCGGGTGCTGATGACCCCGTCGACCGTTGCGGGCGTGCCCTGCAGTGCGGTGGCGGTGCCGGCGGTGTTGCCGTGGTCGTCGGCACGCAGCGGAAGGCCGTTGCTGACGGCCACGGCGAAGTCGTCCTCGCGGTTGGTGGGGTTGGCGTAGTCGCCGTTGCTCCACTGGACGATGGCACGGTTGTAGCCGACGCCCATGATGGGTGCCCAGCTGCCCTGGCCGTAGTAGTAGCTCGCCGAGCCAGCGCCGTCGTGACTGAGGCCGATGTTGTGGCCCACCTCGTGCGAGGCGGCCTCGGCGATGTTCTTGGCGCTGTTGCCGACGCCGTTCTGGAAGACGAAGGCCGGCTGGTAGTAGTCGTGGTTCGACCCGGTCAGGTCGTACACGCCGACGTATGCCACGCCACCGCAGCTGCCGCAGGCGTTGGTGTACATCGTGGCGCCGTCAGGGCATGGCGTGCGGCTGTACGACACGACAAGGCGGGTGCCGAAGACGGTGTCGCTCGAACTGGCGCGGTTGATGGCGGCATAGCCGGGGTCCTGAGTGGTGACGTTCACGTCGAACATCGCGAAGTCCTCGGTGACGCGCCGCCAGACGCTGATGATGGTGTTGCGCTCGCTGTCGTTGAATGTGGTCGGCGAGTTGTCACCGTCGTACGGGTCGGCGTAGCAGTCGCCGCCGGCGCTGCTGTTCCACGCGGTGCCGGACAGCATGTGGCCATCGAAGTCGAGGTAGATGGTGCGCGTGGAGTCGGGGCGACTGTTCAGCAGGAAGGCGTTCGCGGTGGGGATAGCGGCGTCGTACGGCGAGTCGGCGACCGCTGTGGGGCCGACGAACGCGGGCTCCACGTACAGCAGTCGGTCGGATGAGTCGACGTAGAGCGTCTCGTCCTCGGTGAGGTGCTCGCGCAGGTCGCCGGACTTCATGCCGTGCGCAGCGGCGACGGATGGCAGTCGTGCACCGAGTCGCTGAATCGCTTCCTCGCCGCGCCACCGGCCAGTCGAGTGGGTCGTGCCTCTGGCTTGCGCTCCTGCAGTCACCCCCTCTGCGGCGACGAGACCGGCCAGGGCCAGTGCGGACATGGTGATGAGCAGGTGTTTGCGGATCATGGTGTGTGGTGTCTCCTTGTGCCATGCATCGGCACGGAGCGCGGTGGTCTTGAGCGAGTCGGGACTTTAGGCCCGGGTCGGCATGAGGTGCATGAACTGCGGGCCGCTACCGCTGGCGGCGGCCGCGAGGGCGTCGTGCATGGCGGGCACCAGATCGGCTGCGTTATCGACGGTACGAGCGGCCCATCCGAAGCCGCGTGCGATGGCGGCCGGGTCGTGTGACGAGACATCGACGCCCATCCGCACGGCATCGACATCGTCGAACGACTGGCGGATCTGGGCGTAGCCGCGGTTGTCCCACACCAGCAGGACGAGATTGCTGGCGAGGTCGTGGCCTGCGGCCATCTCGGCCACCGTGAACAGCCATCCCCCGTCGCCGGCGAGTGCCACCACGGGGCGGTCCGGTGCGGCGAGCGAGGCGCCGATGGCCATGGGAAGGGCGCACCCGAGCGTGCCGAATCCGTACGGGGCGAGCCACGAGCGCGGCCGTGCGGCGGGCAGCCACGTGTGGGCGGCATAGCCGAGCTGCGTGCTGTCGAGTGCGACGATCGTGTCGGCCGTGAGGCACGACTCGATGGCCTCCAGCCACGGCACGAGGTCGGCCCTGGTGCCCGACCGCCAGACTGCCCGCAGCGCAGCGGCCCGCTCGGCACCCAGCGTGGAGGTCGCGTATCGGCGCTCGACCCCTGACGCCTCGAGCGCCGCGCTGAGCGTGCGCAGGGTTGCTGCGGCGTCGCCGACGAGTGCGACATCGGGGGACAGCCGCCGGACGGCCTGTGAAGGGTCGAGATCGATGCGAACCGTACGGCCGGAGAACGACAGGGCCCTGCCGCCGTTGTAGAGGTCGGTGTCGGACAGTTCGCTGCCGACGACGAGCACGGTGCCGCATGCCTCGATAGTCCGCTGCACCTCGGGGAAGCCGAGCGCCGTATCGGCGCAGAGCGGATGCTGCGACGGCACGACACCCTTGGCGTTGCCCGTGAGCACCACCGGGGCATCGAGCTGCTCGGCAATGCGGACGACCGCGTCACCTGCGTCGATGGTGCCGCCGCCGGCAATGACGAGCGGGCTGTCGGCCGACGCGAGCAGCTGTGCCGCCTGGTCGATGGCGGCTGGGTCGGCGACTGGACGCGATGCCGTCGATGGCACCGGCGACCACGGGTCGACCCACTGTTCGAGCACGTCGGTGGGGATGGCGAGGTGCACGGGCTTTGGCCGCGCTGCCGTGAAGACGTCCCACGCCCGGGCGAGCAGCAGCGGCAGGCGGGCTGGATCGAGCACGGTCTCGCTGAAGGCGCACACGGTGCGTGCCACTGCTGCTTGGTCGTCGAGGTCGTGCAGCGGGCCGATGCGCTGGCCGAGCGCGTCGGTGGGCGTGGTCGAGGCGAGCACGAGCATCGGCCGGGAGTCGTGGTAGGCCTGCGCCATCGGCGTGAGGGCGTTGGTGAGCCCGGGGCCAGAGATGAGGACGCAGACTCCGGGTCGGCCGGTGACGAGCGACCAGCCGTCGGCCATGAAGCCCGCCCCCTGCTCGTGGCGCGGGGCGATCGTGCGGACGCCGGCGCGGTGCAGGCCTCGGAACAACTCGATGTTGTGCACGCCGGGGATGCCGAAGACGGTGTCGACGTCGTAGTGCCGCGCGAGGAGATCGATGATCGCCTCGCCGACGCGGAGGCGTCCGCTCACCGCACGGCCGCCCGGTCGGCGGCAAGCCGGTCGGCGAGCCGCCGGATACGTCCGCATGCCTCGAGCATCACTGCCGCATCGACGGTGAGCGCAACGCGTACGTGTCCGGCACCA
>JBJOMQ010000071.1:0-11351 GCA_046052275.1 Actinomycetota bacterium
TCGCGCACGCCGTAGTACACCTGTCGACCCGCTGGCTCTGCGTGCGTGGCAGCAGCATGACCGATGAGCCGTGTGCCGGTGTTCCCCGTGAGGTCGGCTGCGCCGGCGATCACCGACGGCATCAGCGGCAGGGCAGCGTTCATTGCCTTCTCGACGGCCACGCGCGTGGCAACGGACTCGCCGGGTTCGAACGTGGGGAGCGTGTCGGCCCATCCGGGCAGACCGGAGGCTGACCAGCACGCATCCCACTGGGCGCGCTCGACGCGGCTCGCTGCCATGCGCTGCTGCCACGCCGACCGTGCGGCGGCGCCGCGCTCGGCGACATGGGCACGGTAGGCGGCGACGAGGTCGGCTGGCGCCCAGAACGGCTCGTCGGGGATGCCCATGGCCGCCTTGGTGCGCGACGTGTGCTCGGCGGTGAACGGATTGCCGTGGGCTTCGTGCCGGTCGGTGAGATCGGGGCTCGGGAAGCCGATGTGCGAGCGGAGCACGAGGAGGCTGGGCCGGTCGTCGACTGCCATTGCCCGTCGGATGCCGGCCTCGAGCGCATCGAGATCGTTGGCGCAGTCGCCGAGCTGCTCGACGTGCCAGCCGTACGACTCGAATCGCCTGACGACATCGTCGCTGCACGACAGTGCAGTGTCGCCGTCGATGGTGACGTGGTTGTCGTCGAAGATGCAGACCAGGCCGCCAAGTCGCTGGTGCCCTGCGAGCGATGCCGCCTCGTGGCTCACACCCTCCATCAGGCAGCCGTCGCCAGCGATGACGAATGTGTGGTGCTGCATCACGTCGGCACCGAAGCGGGACCGCAGGCTTCGCTCGGCGAGGGCCATGCCGACTGCATTGGCGAAGCCCTGTCCGAGCGGGCCGGTGGTGACCTCGACACCGGCGGTATGGCCGGCCTCCGGGTGGCCGGGTGTCGCGGACTCCCACTGGCGGAACGCCTGCAGGTCGCTGAGCTCGAGTCCGTAGCCGGCGAGGAACAGCAGGGCGTACTGAAGTATCGAGGCATGCCCGGCCGAGAGGATGAACCTGTCTCGGTCGGGCCAGTGAGGGTCGGCGGGATCATGGCGCATGATGCGCGAATAGAGGACATGGGCGAGCGGTGCGAGCGCCATCGCCGTGCCCTGATGGCCGCTCTTGGCCTTCAGCGGCGCGTCCATCGCGATGCCGCGTACGAGTGAGATCGCTAGCTGTTCCTGGTCGCCGGTGAGCACGTCGGCGACTGTAACGGGCAGGTCAGCCCGCAGGGGGGAGCAGGGTCAGCGGCACGAGGTGCCACGGTCCGCGGTCGACCCGGCAGTGGGCGACTACCTGGCGGTACTCGGTGAATTCGAGTTCGCCGCGGACGAGCCGGTAGGTGAACTTGCCGGGCTCGACTTGGAACGGACTCACGTTGCGGGCCAGTTCGTCGTCGTCCTCGCCGGCGCCGCTGCGGAAGACGACCTCGAAGACGCCGCTGCCCTTCTCGTCGGGCGGGCACCAGATCAGGCCGAGCAGGTGCGGCGTGACCGTGACAGGAACCGGCTGCGGCGAGGCCATCGAGAACATCGCGCCGGTGATGTCGAGACGGGTGGATGGGCCGGGCGACTGGCGCATCTCGAAGTTCTCGACGAACAGTGCGGCGACGATCTGCATGGGGCGAGGGTAGCGACGGCAGGCGGTGCGCCGCTTGTCGGCTGGGGTTCCGGGGTTCTCGGCTGTCGCACGGCGGCCGCTACGTTGATCCCATGGCCGGAATCGGGGAGCGGGCTGCAGGATTCGCTCCTGCATCTGCCGAGGTCGTCGCCCGCTGGTCGGCGTTCGGGCGATGGGACCGGCCGTACTTCCCGTCGCACGTGGGACTCGTCGTCGAGGAGGTGCGCACCGACTACTGCCGGATGCGCCTGCCCTACAGGCCCGAACTCGAGCAGCCCGCCGGCGTGGTGCACGGCGGTGCCATTGCTACGGCACTCGACACCGTGGTGGTGCCGGCGGTCGGGCAGGGGTATGCACCCGACACCCGATTCAGCACGGTCGACTTCCACGTGCAATACCTGTCGGCACTCGTCGGCGAGGACGGAATCGCCGAGGGCTGGGTGGTGCGACGAGGGCGCACGCTCGTGTTCTGCGAGGCAGAGCTCGTGTCGGCTGGCGGCGGCGTGGTGGCCCGTGGGCTGCTGACGTATCACGTGTCGCCGCCGCCCTCTGCTCGCTCGTGACGTCCGGGCTCTCACCGACCGGTCCGGAGCGAATGGCGACGAGTACCGTGAGCGCGGTGGCGACGCACTCGCGGACTCTCTCGGAGGCGCAATCGAAGTTGCTGCTGCGTGCTCATGGCGTGCCACTGGCCGACGAGCGTGAGGTGACGACCGTCGAGGACGCCGTCTCGGCTGCTGCAGCGCTGGGCTATCCGGCGGTGGTGAAGCTGTGCGGCGACTCGATCGCTCACAAGACCGAGCGGGGTCTCGTCCGGCTGCGGCTGGCCGACCCGGCAGCTGTCGAATCGGCAGCGCAGTCGCTGCTCGACGCTGCCACGCCCGCAGACGGCGAGGTCAGCTTGCTCGTGGCACCGATGGTGTCGGGCGCACGCGAGTTCATCGCCGGCGTCGTGCGTGATCCACAGTTCGGGCCGAATGTCATGCTCGGCGTCGGCGGGGTGTTCGCTGAGGCAATTGCCGACGTGCAGTTCCGGCCGGCGCCGATCAGCAGCGCCGATGCGGACGACATGATCGACGGCCTTCGGTCGCAGTTGCTGCTCGGCCCGTTCAGGGGAGAGGCGGCCGTCGACCGCGACTCGTTGCGACGGGTGCTGCTCGGCCTGTCCGCGCTCGCAGCAGCCCGCCCCGACATTGCGAGCATCGACGTCAATCCGCTCATCGTTCGACCCGACGGCTCGCCGGTGGCGGTCGACGCGCTCGTCGAGCTCGGCGAGCCACCGGCATCGGCGTCGTCCGCACGGCAGCGGCCGTCGGACGCACAGTTCCGCGCCCTGTTCGAGCCGCGCGGCGTGCTGGTCACCGGTGCCAGCACGCATCCAGGCAAGTTCGGCTTCGTGAGCCTGCACAACGTCCTCGCGAACGGATACGGGGGCGGCGTCTATGCCACCAATCTCCAGGGCGAGGAGGTGCTCGGCATCCGCACCGTCGCCGACATCGCCGACCTTCCGGACGGGGTGATCGACCTGGTCGTGGTGTGTACGCCGTCGTCGGCGAACCCCGAGGTGTTGCGTGCCTGCGCAGCGAAGGGCGTCGGTGCTGCATTTGTCACGAGCGCCGGCTACGGCGAGGCCGGCGACGACGGCCGTGCGGCCGAGCAGCAGCTCATCGATCTCGCCGACTCGGTCGGCGTCCTCGTTGCCGGACCCAATGGCCAGGGCCTGGTGAGTACTCCCGTGTCGCTGTGCGCGCAGATCGTCGCGCCCTATCCGCCCGCTGGACGAATTGCCGTCGCCAGCCAGAGCGGCAACTTCGTCAGCAGCTTCATGAACTACGCGCGGCAGACCGGCGTCGGCATCTCCCGCGCCGTGTCGGCGGGCAACGCCGCAGCCGTGACGCCTGCCGACTATCTCGACTGGTTCGCCGACGATGACGCAACGGCTGTCTCGCTCGCCTACATCGAGGGCATCACCGACGGCCGCGCCCTCGTCGAGCGGCTGGCGTCGGCAGCAGCTCGCAAGCCGCTCGTGGTGGTGAAGGGTGGGTCGACCGCCGGTGGGGCGAAGGCGGCCGCGAGTCACACGGGTGCGCTCGCCGCCGACGACCGCGTCTTCGACGGGGCGTGCCGTCAGGCGGGTGTCACCCGAGCTGCGACAGTGGAGGAGGCCTTCGACGCCGCGGCCACGTTCGCCACCCAGCCGCGCCCTGCCGGGCCGAACGTTGTCGTGCTCACCACGGCCGGGGGATGGGGCGTGGTCACCAGCGACGCCATCCACCGCAGCGGGCTTCTCCGCCTGATCGACCTTCCGGCCGACCTCCGCTCGGCGATCGACGGCAAGCTGCCGCCGAGGTGGAGCCGGAGCAACCCTGTCGACTGTGCCGGTGGCGAGACCCGCGACACCATTCCAGAGGTGCTCGAGCTGATCGCTTCGCATCCCGACGTGCACTCGGTGGTGTACCTCGGCATCGGGATCCAGTCGAACCAGGCGAGGATGATGCGCGAGGGGCGCTTCTACCCGGATCATGGCCTCGAGCGCATCGTCGCCTACCACGAGCGCCAGGACGAGCGGTTCGCCGAGGCGGCGCACGAACTGTCGACGACGTACGGCAAGCCGATTCTCACCGCGACCGAGCTGTCGGTCGCCGACCCTGACAATCCGGGACCCCGGGCGGTGCGGTCGACCGGCCGCCTCTGCTACGCCAGCGGGAACCGGGCGGTCACGGCGCTTCATCACCTGACGGCCGACGCGCTGTTCCGCGCGGTGCGGCACTGAGGCGGCGCATGGCACAGCGACCGAATCCGGTCCCCAGGCTGATGGTGCTTGCCGCTGTTCCCGCCCTTGCGCTTGCCGGCTGCTGGCGCTTCGCAGACGGCCGCGTGCCCGCCGCCGATCCCGAGTCGGCGACTGTCGCCACTGCGCCACCGCCCACTGCCCTCGACGCTCCGCTGCTGTCGTTCCGCCGCGCACCCGGGGTGCTCTCGCGAGCCGTCAACATCGAGGCATTCCGAACTGCGGCGGCATCGTTCCTGGCTGGGCTCAGCGAGTCCTCCTGTGCAGCGATCAGCGTCGACGGCGTCCCGGTTGCGGCGAAGAACGAACGTGCGCCGCTGCGGCCTGCGAGCAACGTGAAGGTGTTCACTGCAGCGGTTGCAGCCGAGGTGCTCGGACCGCAGCACGTCTACACCACCGAGGCGCGCGGCGTGCTCGCCGGCGGAGTGGTGACGGGCGATCTCTATCTTGTCGGCGGCGGCGACCCGGTGCTGAACAGCTCGTGGTGGAACGGACCGAACGCGAAATTCCCACCGTTCAACTCGACACCTGTCGAGCAGTTCGTCGAACTCATCGTCGCTGCCGGCGTGACGCGAATCGAAGGCTCGGTACTCGGCGACGCGAGCCGCTATGACGAGGAGTGGTACAACCCAACGTGGTTCGACGACGTGAAGTTCGTCGAGGGCGGTCCGGTGGCGGCGCTGCTGATCAACGATGCCCGCGAGTCGCCGACCACGTCGTCTAATGATCCAGTGGTCGGCGCAGCGACCGTGATCACGTCCGAGTTGCGCGCTCGTGGCGTGGAGGTCGTCGGCAGTCCGGGTAAAGGCCTCGTACCCGGTGCCACGCCCCTGATCGCGTCGATTGCGTCGCAACCGCTGCCGGCGATCCTCGCCGAGGTCCTGACCACCAGCGACAACACCGCCGCAGAGATGGTGCTCAAGGAAATCGGCCGTGTCCGCGGTGGCGCGGGTACCCGCGAGGCGGGACTCGCCGTGGTGACGCAGACGCTGCAGTCGTGGGGGGTTCCCCTCGAGGGCGTCACGCTGGTCGACGGGTCCGGCCTCAGCGACGACAACCGTGCCACCTGTGCGTCACTGCTGGCGGTGCTCCAGCACCAGTCCGATGGCGACATGGTCGGCGCAGGGCTGCCGGTGGCCGGGGCGGCGGGCGGCACGCTCGCCGAGGCCTTCACGGAGACCTCGCTGGCCGGCGTGCTGCGCGCCAAGACCGGCACGCTCTACAACTACGACGACGGTATCGGCGGCCGTCCGGCGGTGAAGGCACTCAGCGGCTTCGTGCCGTTGGAGGGAGGCGGCGCGATCGAGTTCTCCCTGCTCCTCAACGGCCCGCAGATCGCCGAGCAGGTCGAGTACCGGCCGATCTGGGACGCACTTGCCACACTGCTGAGCGCGTACCCGAGCGGGCCGACGCCCGCCGACCTCGGCCCGGTCGGCGCATCGTGACCTCATCGCCGTCGAGGTGCGGGCGATGACCGCGCTGCCGATGTTCCCGCTCGGGTCGGTGCTGCTGCCCGGCGAGCCACTTCCTCTGCACGTGTTCGAGCCCCGTTACCGGGCACTCGTGCGCCACCTGCTCGACGAGGCCGCCGCTGGACGTCCGCCTGAATTCGGCGTCGTCCTCATCGAACGCGGCAGCGAGGTGGGCGGGGCCGACCAGCGCAGCCCGGTCGGCACGGTCGCCCGCGTCCTCGAGGTGGGCGAGCTGCCCGACGGGCGTTACGTGCTCGCCACTGTCGGCGTCAGGCGCATCCGGGTGGTCGAGTGGCTGCCCGACGATCCCTACCCGGTCGCCGATGTCGACGACTGGCCCGACGCCGACGCGGCCCCCGGCATGGCCGAGCACCCGTCGGGCGTGTCATCAGAGGCCTTAGCCTCGGTCCACGCCCGGGTCCGGCGGGCTGCGGCGCTCGCGGTCGAACTGGGAGACAACGCCGCACTGGCGAGCGGCTCCCTCGACGACGATCCGTCACTTGCCAGCTTCCAGCTCGTCGCAATGGCCCCGATCTCGAGCCTCGACCGCCAGCACCTGCTTGCCGCGGCCACGGCGGCGAGTCGGCTCGAGGCCCTGTCGGCAGCGCTCCACGACCTCGAACAGGTCCAGCAGTTCCGGCTTGCCCCGTAGGCATCTCCGGACTGCGGTGGTACACATAGGGCATGCAATCCGAGCAGCGGCACTCCGATGGTCCGGTGGCCGACACCATCGACCTCGTGCGCGAGTACGTGCGCCAGGAGACGCTCGGCCCGCTCAGGGGAGCCGGACGCTGGATCGGATTCGGCCTCCTCGGCTCGCTCCTCATCGGAACCGGCACGGTGTTCTTCGTGTTGGGAGTCCTGCGGCTCATCCAGGCCGAGTTCGGCGACGTGTTCGCCGGCAGGTGGATGTCGCTGGTGCCGTATGCGATAGCGCTCGCCTGCACGCTGATCGTCGCCGCACTGGCGCTTCTGCGAGTCAACAAGCAGCCGTTGCACCGCGACAGCACGCCGAGCGAGGAGGTCCGCTGACATGGCACAGCCCCGGATCACGAGGGCCGATCTCGAGGCCCGATTCAGCGAGGTGCAGAGCGACCTGCAGGGCCGCCTCGACGACCGCCGCCAGAGCATTGTCGCCGTCGTCTCTGCAGTCGGCATCGTGGTGCTGGTCGTCGCCTACCTGTTCGGCCGCCGCTCGGGCCGGCGGAAGACGACGTTCGTCGAGATTCGCCGGTCCTGACCGATGGCCCGTCGTCAGGCGCCCACGTGGCGCACTCCGCTGGCGTTGCTGCGCTGGCGATCCGTCCGTCGTGGGCTCCTCGGCGGCAACCCGTGGTGGACTGTCGTGGCGGTGCTCATCTGGGTGCCGCGACTGCTCCGGCGGCTCACGGTCGTGCGGCCAGAGGTCCTCACGACGCAGGTGCTCCGACCCGGCGAGTCGCTCGCCGTCTCGACAGCGGCTCGCGGGCGGCGCGGACGCGGCACCCACAGCAGTTCCCCGTCGGCCGGCTGAGGCGCCAATGCGTGTGCTGCTGCGCAATCCGCGACGAGAGGTGACGGTCGAGGGCCGTCGCACCGTCAACTCGCTCCTGGCCGAGCTCGGGCTGCCCCGCGAGTCGCATCTCGTCATCCGCAACGGGACGCTCGTGCCGGGTGACGCCGATCTCGCTGCCGACGACGAGGTCGAGATCCGGCCCGTCATCTCCGGGGGCTGCTGAGTGGTCGCCGTCGGCTCGAAGTGCCGGACCTGTCGCGGCCCGGCGATCATCGACCTGCCGCGCCACAATGCGAATTTCTGCGCCGAGCACTTCCTCGAACTGTGCCGGCGGCAGGTGCGAAAGGCCATCGACCAGTACGACATGATCGGCGCCGACGACCGTGTGCTCGTCGCGGTGTCGGGCGGTAAGGACAGCCTTGCCGCATGGGACATGCTCACCGAGGTGGGCTACGAGGTCGATGGCCTCTACGTAGGGCTCGGCATCGGCGACTACAGCGACGAATCGGCTGGCTATGCCAGGCGCTTTGCAGAGCAGCGCGGATTGCGACTTCTCGAGGTATCGCTCCGAGACGACTACGGATTCGACATTCCCACCGCTGCGCGTGCCACGAGGCGAGTGCCGTGCAGTGCGTGCGGCACCAGCAAGCGCCACGTATTCGACAAGGCGGCCGTCGACGGCGGCTACTCGGTGCTGGTCACCGGACACAATCTCGACGACGAGGCGGCAGTGCTCTTCGGAAACTCTCTGCGCTGGGACGTCGAGTACCTCGCCCGCCAGTATCCGGTCCTTCCTGCGCGGGCTGGCTTTCCGAAGAAGGCGAAGCCACTGGTGCGCCTCACCGAGCGCGAGACCGCAGCGTGGTGCATCGTCCGCAACATCGACTACCTCGTCGATGAGTGCCCGATGGCGGCAGGGAACCGTCATCTTGCGTACAAGGATGCGCTGAATCGGATCGAGGCAGACTCGCCCGGCGCCAAGGCGTCGTTCTACCTCAGCTTCCTCGACAACATGTCGCCCATCCTGCGCCAGGCGCTCGTCGAGGCCGACGTGGATGTCGATGCGTGCAGCCGCTGCGGCGCACCCTCGTCGTCGCCGGTGTGCGCGTTCTGCCGAATCGTCGAGAAGTCGTCTGCCCATGCTCCGGTGCCGGTGGACGTACTCCTGGGCCGGCGATCCCGCCGATCCGCTGCGCCAGCAGCGCTGGGGGAGAGGGAATCATCATGAGCCATCCGTTCGCGCTCGGCGACAAGGTGCTGCTGATCGACGGCAAGCAGCGCCGCTACCTCATCACACTCGCTGAGGCCGCCGAGTTCCACAGCCATGCCGGGTACGTCCCGCACGCCGACATCATCGGCCAGCGCGAGGGCACGGTGCTGAAGAGCACGCGAGGAGCCTCGTACACGGCTCTGCGGCCGACGCTGGAGGACTTCGTGCTCGAGATGCCGCGCGGCGCACAGGTGATCTACCCCAAGGACCTTGCGCCAATCTGCATGCTCGCCGACATCGGACCCGGCATGCGCGTGCTGGAGAGCGGCGTCGGATCGGGTGCGCTCAGCATGACCATGCTGAGGTGGGGGGCCACCATCGTCGGCTACGAGATACGCGACGACTTCCTCAATCGAGCGAGGACCAACGTGCGGGCGTTCCTGGGCGAGGAAGCGCTCGGCCGGTACGAACTCCATCTCCGCGACTGCTACGAGGGCATCGGCGAGTCGGGCCTCGACCGTGTGGTGCTCGACCTTCCCGAGCCGTGGCGGGTCGTACCGCACGCCGTCGAAGCACTCCGTCCGGGAGGGATCCTCGTGGCCTACACGCCGTCGATCATGCAGGCGTCGCAGACACGCGAGGCAATGGCCAACCGGGCGTGGATCGGCACGCGGACCCTGGAGGTACTGCATCGCGGGTGGTACGTCGAGGGGCAGGCGGTCCGCCCCGACCATCGCATGGTTGCCCACACCGGATTCCTCACGGTAGGGCGGTTCCTCGGCTGACGGTGCCGTGCGCCGCCCGAGTGAACAGTGCCGAAAATGCACAAAGGCGGCCCGCAGGCCGCCTCGTGACTGAGCGTCGAGGTCTGCTCAGGGCTCGATGAAGATGCACTCTCCGGGGCACTCCTCGGCAGACTCGATGACGGCATCGAGACGATTGTCGGGGATGTTGGCCATGCCCTCGGCGCCCTGAGGATTGCCCTTCGCGGTGGCGTACACTTTGTCGCCTTCCTTCACGTAGGCGAGGCCGTCGTCGAGGAGCGTGAAGACGTCGGGTGCAATCTCCTCGCAGAGACCGTCACCGGTGCAGAGGTCCTGATCGATCCAGACCTTCATGTTCGCTCATCTCCTCAAGAGTCGTCGGGCCCGTCTCGCGGGTCGCCGCGAGCATACATGGCGATCCCCGTCGGCACCCAGTCATCCGACGGTGTTAGGTTCCGCCCATGGCTGCCGACGCCGACGATGTCGAATCCAGCGGGCCGTCCGCCGACCGTGTTGGGGCGCTCGAGGCCGAGGTCGAGTCGCTGCGCAGGTCGCTCGGCGAGGCCCCACGCCGACTTCGCCACCTCGAGGAACGCCTGCTCGAGACCAAGGGCCAGCTAGCCCAAGCGGTCTCGCAGAACGAGCGGCTCAGCTACACGCTGCGCGAGGCCCGCGAGCACATCGCGTCGCTGCGCGACGAGGTGGCAAAGCTCACCCAGCCGCCGGCGGCGTATGGCGTCGTCGTCGGCAAGAACGACGACGGCACGGTCGACGTGCTCACCAGCGGCCGGAAGATGAAGGTGAGCCTCCATCCCGACATCGAGCACGACGAGCTGCCGCGTGGCGCAGAGGTGGTGCTGAACGAGAGTTTCAGCATCGTCCTGGCACGCAGCCCCGAGGCAACCGGTGAGGTGGTCACCATCAAGGAGGTTCTCGACGACGGGGTTCGCGCCGTCGTCGTCGGTCGTGCAGACGAGGAGCGCGTGTGCGAGCTCGCCGACGCGCTGCGCGGCGTGCACCTCCGCTCGGGCGACACGGTGCGGCTCGACGTGCGGTCGAACCTCCTGCTCGAGAAGCTGCCGCGCCCCGAGGTGGAGGACCTGCTCCTCGAGGAGGTGCCCGACATCTCGTATGCCGATATCGGAGGCCTCGACGAGCAGATCGAGCAGATCGCCGATGCGGTGGAACTGCCGTTCCTGTACAGCGACCTCTTCGCTGAGCATCGCCTTCCGGCCCCGAAGGGCATCCTCCTGTACGGGCCACCCGGCTGCGGCAAGACACTGATCGCCAAGGCGGTGGCGAACTCGCTGGCCCGAAAGGTTGCCGAGAGCACCGGTGGCGAGAAGGGCCGGAGCTACTTCATCAACATCAAGGGCCCCGAGCTGCTCAACAAGTACGTGGGCGAGACCGAGCGGCAGATCCGGCTGGTGTTCCAGCGGGCGCGTGAGAAGAGCGAGGAGGGCTGGCCCGTCATCGTCTTCTTCGATGAGATGGACTCGATGTTCCGGACGCGCGGCACCGGAATCTCAAGCGACATGGAGAGCACCATCGTGCCTCAGCTGCTCGCCGAGATCGACGGGGTCGAGGGGCTGCGCAACGTCATCGTCATTGGTGCAACGAACCGAGAGGACCTGATCGATCCGGCAATCCTCAGGCCGGGTCGCCTCGACGTGAAAATCAAGATCGAGCGCCCGGACGCACGCGCTGCACGGCAGGTCTTCGGCCGCTACCTCACTGACGACATCCCCATCGCCGATGGGAGCGACGTGGGTGCCATGCTCGACGCCACTGTTGCAGAGATGTACCGCATCGCTCCCGAGAACGAGTTTCTCGAGGTCACCTACCAGAACGGCGACAAGGAGACGCTCTACTACAAGGACTTCGCGTCGGGAGCGATGATCGAGAACATCGTGCGACGAGCGAAGAAACTTGCCATCAAGCGGGTGATCGCCGGCGGTCCCCGAGGCATCTGCCTGCAGGA
>JBJOMQ010000072.1:0-11250 GCA_046052275.1 Actinomycetota bacterium
CTGCGCACGCACACGTCGCCGGGGCAGATCCGTACCATGCAGGCGGGTGGACCACCGATCCGCGTGATCCTTCCCGGTCGCTGCTTCCGCTACGAAGCGGTTGATGCCAGCCACGGGTTCGAATTCCACCAGGTTGAGGGTCTTCTCGTGGATCGCAGCGCGACTCTTGCCGATTTGAAGGGGATTCTCGACGAGTTGGCAAAGGGCCTCTTCGGCGTTGCTGCTCGAACCCGATTCCGACCAGGGTATTACCCGTTCACCGAGCCCTCCGCCGAGTTCGACATCCGGACACCGGGCGGCGACTGGCTCGAGCTGGGCGGGTGCGGAATGGTGCACCCGAACGTGCTGCGGGCCGGTGGGCTGGATCCAGAGGAGTGGAGTGGCTTCGCGTTCGGATTCGGCATCGACCGCATGGCCAAGGAGCGCCACGGCATTGCCGACGTACGCGAGATGTACACCAACGACCTCCGCTTCGTCGGGCAGTTCTGAGAGGCAGCGATGAAGATCGTCCATTCCTGGCTCCGTGACCTCGCCCCGCTGCCCGACGACAGCGATGCGATTGCCGCAGCGCTGAGCGACCTCGGACTGGCCGTCGACAGCGTTGATGCCGTCGGCGCAACAGTGCGCGGTGTCGTGACGGCCCGCGTGCTCCGAACCGAGCGTCATCCAGATGCCGCCAAGGTGCACCGGGTGTTCGTCGATGCCGGTGACGGCGCCGAGCGGCATGTGTGGTGCGGAGCGTTCAACATGTCGCCCGGCGACGTGGTGCCGCTTGCCACCGCAGGCACGGTGATGCCGGACGGCCGGGTGATCGAGCCGAAGCCGATCCTCCAGATCCCGAGTCAGGGGATGCTGTGCTCGGCGCGAGAGCTCGGCCTCGGCGACGACCACAGCGGAATTCTCCTGATGCCAGCCGACACGCCGCTCGGGGTGCCATACGGAGCGGCGCTCGGACTGGTCGAGGAGATCGTCTACGACATCGACGTGCTGCGCAATCGCCCCGATGCCTACGGGCACCTTGGCGTGGCGCGTGACCTCGCTGCGCGATTCGGCGTGCAGGTCACGTTTGCACCGTCGCCGATGGCCGTCGCATCGGGCTCCCGCTCGGCGTCGGTCGAGATCGTCGACGGTCCGCGATGCCCGCGCTTCACGAGCGTGGTCATCAGTGGCATCGTCGTCGGTGCCTCGCCGGAGTGGATGGCGCGTCGCCTCACGGCGGCGGGAATGCGGCCGATCAACAATGTGGTCGACGTGAGCAACTACGTGATGCTCGAGACCAACCAGCCGAACCACGCCTACGACATGGACACGCTGGGAGGACGAGGCTTCCGCATCCGCCTTGCCGGTCCCGGCGAGACCCTCGTGACGCTCGATGGGGTCGAGCGCTCGCTCATCGCAGATGACCTGCTCATCTGCGACGCCGACGATCGGCCGATCGGGCTCGCTGGGGTCATGGGTGGCCTCAACACCGAGATCTCAGAGTCGACCACGTCGATCGCGCTCGAAGCGGCATGGTTCGAGCCGACAGCGATCATGCGGACCGTTCAGCGCCTCGGACTGCGAAGCGAGGCATCGGCCCGCTTCGAACGCGGGGTCGACCCGTTCGGCATCGAGCAGTCGGTCGCGAGGTTCGTCGAACTGCTCCGGCTCACCTGCCCTGATCTTGTCGTCCACGAGGGTGCGGTCGACGCGCGGACCCCTGACCTGCCGGGTCAGGCCTCGATCGAGGTTCGGCCGCATCGGGTGAGCGCTCTGCTCGGGCAGCCGTTCTCGGCCGATGACATTCGCCGCCTCATCGAGCCCATCGGCTTCGGTGTCGAGGCCGCCGAGGGTGCCGTTCGAGTGTCCGTTCCCACGTGGCGGCCGGACTGCACTCTCGAGATCGACATCATCGAGGAAGTCGCTCGCCATCACGGATACGACCGGCTCGGCAAGACGGTGCCGAAGCCGTCGCAGCCCGGGGCACTGTCGCCCGTCCAGCAGCGTCGCCGCCGACTGCGCGAGGTGCTGCTCGGCCTCGGACTCAGTGAGGCGATGCCGCATCCGTTCCTCAGCGATGGCGACCTCGAGCGAGCCGGTCTCGGATCATCTGCAGTGCGCCTGGTGAACCCGCTTGCCGCAGGTGACGACGTGCTGCGCACCTCGCTGCGGCCCGGCCTGCTGAAGGCAGTCGCGTTCAACGAGTCGCATCGCCTCGCCGGGGCTGCGCTCTTCGAGGTGGGGCATGTCTATCCGCCCTCGGATGGAATCCTCCCGGCCGAGTACGAGGCGCTCGGCGTCGTGATGGCCGGGCGTGACGCAACGGCAGCAGTCGAGACGTGGCGCGAGGTCGCTTCGGCCATGGGGTGGGGCGCGCGGCTCGACCAGTCAGTGGTGCCGTCCGGTCTGCATCCGGGACGTGCGGCCACGCTGTCGATCGGCAAGGACGTCGTCGGCACAGTGGGCGAGGTGCACCCGGACGTGCTCGACGCCTACGGCATCGACGAGCGAGTTGCCGTGCTCGAACTGCACCTCGGCGTGTTGCTCGAGCTGACGCCGAAGGTGCCGCAGTGGCGGGCCACCAGCAGGTTCCCCTCGGGCGACTTCGACCTCGCCTTCTCCGTGCCCGACACTGTGGCCGCAGAGCGAGTAGAGAAGGCGATTCGGCAGGCTGCCGGCAGCGCGCTCGTCGACCTTGCACTGTTCGACGTGTACCGGGGCAGGGGAGTCGACGACGGCTCTCGGAGCCTCGCGTATCGGCTTCGGCTGCAGCTCGCCGACCGGACGCTCACCGAGAGCGACATCGCCGACGTCCGCGCCAAGGTGGTGGCGACAGTGGGCAAGCTCGGGGCGACGCTGCGCGGCTGAGGTCTAGTTGGCGCTCAGGTCGTCGGGCACCGCTGCAACCCAGCCCGTTCGTCCGCCCTGACGGGCGACGACGCGCCGCCAGAGGGTGTCCGGGTCGCCGGTGAGGACATCGTCGATCGTCGCGTCGAACACCATCCACGACCCTTCGGCGAGTTCTCGGTCGAGTTGGCCTGCCGACCATCCCGAGTAGCCGCGGAAGATCCGGGCGGCGACGATCCGCGTGGCGACCGCCTGCGGATCCTCGGTGAGGTCGACCGAGCCGAGGACGGCGTCTGCGGGTGCTCCCGGCCACAGGTCGGTTCCGGCGGGCGTTGTCACCTCGTTCCATCCATCGTCAGCGGGCCCTACGGCGAGGGCCAGTCCGATGAGTGCCGCTCGCTCGACGGGGCCCCCGGTGAACACCGCCGCAGGCGCACGCAGGTGCGACGCCCAGGCGGCGATCTCGTCGGGACAGTCCTCGGGTGTGCACTGGTTGACGACGACGCCGATGGCGCCTGCATCGCCGTGCTCGAGCATGAATACGACACTGCGGTCGAAGTGCGGATCGTCGAGCGGCGGCGTTGCCACGAGCAGACGCCCGCGGCAGGACTTCCCGCGGAGGGGTCGGCCGTCAGTCGCCACGCTGCCATTGTCGCCGACGTTGGCTGGCGGCGCTGGCGCGCCGTCTGGCCGGGCACTGTTCCGCACGGTGCATTCTCATGCATAAAGTGGTATGTTCATCCACCGTGTCGGACGAACAGTCACGTCTCAGGGTGGCCGTGGTGGGTGCCTCTGGCTACACCGGCGCCGAATTGCTGCGCCTGTGCGCCCAGCACCCCCGTTTCGAGGTCGTGGCTGCAACTGGCGACTCGCAGGTCGGCGTGCGCGCCGCCGAGGTCCATCCGAGCCTTGCAGTCAGGTATCCCGACCTGGTCATCGGCGAGTTCGACCCGCAGTCCCTCGTCGGTGTCGACCTGGTGGTGCTCGGCCTGCCGCACGAGGCGAGCCTCGACGCAGTTCCCGCACTGCACGGGCAGGTCGGCTGCATCGTCGACCTGTCGGCTGCGTTCCGGCTGAAGGATGCCTCCCTCTATCCCACGTGGTACCGGTTCGACCACCACCAACCCGACCTGCTGGCGGCTGCCGTCTACGGACTTCCCGAGCGGCACCGGTCGGCGCTCGCAGGTGCGGCACTCGTGGCCACACCCGGCTGCCATGTGACGGCGGCGACGCTGGCGCTGGCGCCGCTCGTCGACGCCGGGCTCATCGACCGGCGCGGCGTGATCGTCAACAGCATCACCGGTGTGAGCGGCGCCGGGCGCCAGCTGAAGCACGCGTCGCAGTTCTGCACGGTCGACGAGGACGTGCAGGCGTACGGGCTGCTCGACCACCGGCACACGCCCGAGATCGAGCAGGAGACCGGTGCTGAGGTGCTGTTCACGCCGCACCTGGCGCCGATGAATCGCGGCATCCTCGCCACCTGCTACGCCCGCCCGGGAGCAACGGCGCCGCTCGGCACCGAGCGCCTGAAGGCGGCGCTCCGCGACGCATATGCAGGCGAGCCCTTTGTCGCGGTCGTCGACCAGCCGCCGTCGACAAAGGCAACGCTCGGGAGCAACGCAGCGCACCTCACCGCCCGGTTCGACGAGCGCACCGGCACGGTCATTGCGATGTGCGCGATCGACAACCTCGCAAAGGGCGCTGCTGGAGGAGCCATTCAGGCCGCGAACGTGGCACTGGGCCTGCCGGAGGAGATGGGGCTCTCCGCAGTGGGGGTGTACCCATGACCTCGGCCACCTCGCCGTCGTCTCGTCCCGGCGGTCTCGACCGCGCCTCGGTACTCGTCGAGGCGCTGCCCTACATCCGCAGGTTCTCCGGGCAGACCATCGTCGTGAAGTACGGCGGCAACGCGCTCGCCGGTGCATCCGACGACGACGCGCTGTCCCTCTTCGCCGAGGACATCGTCCTCATGCGTCAGGTGGGCATGCGGCCGGTGGTCGTGCACGGGGGCGGGCCACAGATCAGTGACCTGATGGCTCGGCTTGGCAAGACCGCCGAATTCAGGGATGGGCTGCGCGTCACCGACGGCGACACGGTTGACATCGCCCGAATGGTGCTCGTCGGGCAGGTGAATCCACAGCTCGTCGCGGCGATCAACGTGCACGGCCCGCTTGCCGTCGGCGTCAGTGGTGAGGACGCTGGCCTGATCCGTGCAGTTGCCCGCAATCCGGAACTCGGCTTCGTCGGCGACATCGAGCGGATCGACCCGTCGATCCTCCAGAACCTGGTAGCCGACGGCTTCATCCCGGTCGTCGCGACCATCGGTGCCGATGAGCAGGGGCAGGCCTACAACATCAATGCCGACACGGTTGCTGGTGCGATCGCCGAGGCGCTCGATGCCGAGAAGCTCGTCTACCTCACCGACATCGAGGGCCTACGACGCGTCGTCGACGATCCATCGAGTCTCATCAGCCAGGCCTCGCCTGACGAACTCGACGCGATGGTGGCCGAGGGTTCGATCGCCGGCGGGATGATCCCCAAGGTTGAGAGCTGCGTGAGGGCTGTGCGGGCAGGTGTTCGCCGTGCCCACATCCTCGATGGTCGAATCCCGCACGTGCTGCTGCTCGAGTTGTTCACCGACGAGGGGATCGGAACGATGGTCAGATGAGCGCTCAGCAGGCCGCCGCTGTGGCGCCGGGGATCGCCGGCGGCGAGGCGCACCGCTTTCTCGCGGAGCCAGCAGCAACACATCCGGACGTCGATCGGTGCCCGTTCATTCCCGTGTTCGGTGCGCCGCAGGTGATGTTCGTCCGCGGCTCGGGGACGGAGCTCTGGGACAGCGAGGGTCGCAGGTATCTCGACTTCCTCTGCGGTCTAGCCGTCACATCACTTGGCCACTCACATCCAGCGGTTACCGCCGCACTCGCCGAGCAGGCCGGTCAGCTGCTGCACGTGAGCAACTATTTCGCGAATCCGGTGGCCGCCGAAGCGGCTGCGCGGCTCGTGTCCCTGCTGCGGGAGGTGACGGGACGCGACGGTCAGGTCTTCTTCTGCAACAGCGGCGCCGAGGCGAATGAGGCAGCGTTAAAGATCGCGCGCAAGCACGGCGGGAGGGGACGGCACGTCGTGGTCAGCGCGTTCGGCAGTTTCCACGGCCGCACACTCGCAACGCTCGCCGCCACCGGCCAGCCGGCGAAGCACGAGCCGTTCCAGCCGATGCCCGAGGGCTTCCGACATGTCGCGTACGACGACCTCGATGCCATCACGACGGCCATCGACCCTTCCGTCGGTGCCGTGCTGCTCGAGACAGTCCAAGGAGAAGGCGGCGTGGTGCCTGCAAGCATCGAGTACCTCCGCGGTGTGCGGGACCTGTGCGACGAGCGCGGCATCCTGCTGATTGTCGACGAGATCCAGACAGGCATCGCCCGTACTGGCCGGTGGTTCGGCTTCGAGCACGCTGGGATCGTTCCCGATGTCGTCACGATGGCCAAGGCTCTCGGGAACGGGGTGCCCGTCGGTGCGGTGTGGGCGCGACGCGAGGTGGCTGCCGCGATGAGACCCGGCGACCATGGCAGCACGTATAGCGGCACGGCGATCGCCACTGCGGCGGTGAATGCCGTGCTCGACGAGATGCGCCGAATCGACGCGCCGGCCCTCGCCCATGCGCGCGGCGCCGAGCTGCGCGCTGCGCTGTCGTCCCTCGACGGTGTGGCCTCAGTACGCGGTGCCGGGTTGCTGATCGCCGCCGAACTCGATCCGGGCCTCGATGCGAGGGAGGTCTACTCGGCAGCGCTCCGGCGCGGCCTCGTGACCAATGCGGTCACGGGCACGGCGCTCCGACTCGCGCCGCCGATCACCGTGACGTCGGCAGAGATCGATGAGGCATGCACCCTGCTGTCCGAGGCACTGTCGGACGTGCGGGCAGGGGCCGGTAGGTGATGGCCGTGCCGCACTTCCTCGACGTGACAGACCTCGACTCGTCGTCGCTCGCCGCAGTGCTCGACCTCGCAGAGCGAGGTGCACTGCCGCAGGTGCTGTCAGGGCGCGGCGTCGCGCTCGTGTTCGAGAAGCCGTCCAACCGCACGAGGCACTCGTCCGAGATGGCCGTCGTGCAGCTGGGAGGTCATCCTGTCTACACAAGGGGAGAGGAAATCGGCCTCGACACGCGCGAGAGCGTGGAGGACGTCACGCGTGTGCTCGCCGGCTATCACGCCATGCTCGCAGCGCGAGTTCTCGACCACCGCTCGCTGCTTCGGATGGCTGCCGTGAGCGACGTGCCGGTAGTGAATCTGCTCAGCGATGTCTCCCATCCACTGCAGGCCGTGGCCGATGTCCTGACAATGCGTCAGGTGCACGGGTCGCTGTCCGGCCAGACAGTCGCCTATGTCGGCGATTACTGCAACGTGGCGCGATCGCTTGCAGAGGCGTGCCTGCTGCTAGGCGCCGATGTCTCCCTCGGGTGCCCCGACGAGTACGGGCCGGGCGGCACGGAGCTGGATCGCCTCGCTGCCATCGGCAGCGTCACGGGCGCCGAAGTGCGCTGGTCGGCTGATCCCGGGGATGCGGTGGCCGGTGCCATCGCAGTGCACACGGACACATGGGTGTCGATGGGCAAAGAGGACGAGAAGGCCGCGCGGATCGCTGCCTTCGGCGCCTACTCGGTCGATGAGCGGCTCATGTCTCAGGCGCTGCCCGGTGCCGGCTTCTACCACTGCATGCCCGCATACCGCGGTCTCGAGGTGTCGGGGACTGTGATCGACGGCCCGTCGAGCCATGTCATCCGCCAGGCTCACAATCGGATGCATGCCGCCCGGGCCGTGTTCGCGTGGCTCCTCGGGGTGCGGTGACGTCATGGAGGACTGCTGAGATGTCGTCGAAGGTGCAGCGCCAGCAGGCGATCAGCAGGCTGATCGGCCAGCACGCCGTCACGAACCAGGCCCAGCTGGTCGACCTGCTCGCGGTCGACGGCATCGGTGCCACGCAGGCAACGGTGTCGCGTGACCTCGAGGACCTCGGCGCGGTGAAGGTACGCGTCCCCGGAGGCGACGCCGTCTACGCCATTCCAGAGTACGAGCCGCAGCGGCTGGCACCCGAGGACCAGCTCCGGAGGGTGATGGGCGAGTGGGTGGCAGAGGTGAAGTCGAGTGGCAACCTCGTCGTGCTCCGCACCCCGCCAGGGTGCGCCCATGTCGTGGCGAGTGCCATCGATCGAAGCGGACTTCGTGGCATCCTCGGCACCGTGGCAGGTGACGACACGCTGCTCTGCATCGCCGAGGAGGACACCGGAGGGGTGGCGCTGGTGGCCACCCTTCGCGACCTGGCAGGCCTTTCATGACCGGCGGCTCGACACTCTGGCACGGCCGGTTCGACGAGCGACCGGCAGCGAGTCTCATGGCCTATACCGAGAGCCTGTCGTTCGACCGGCGACTGTGGCTCGATGACATCACCGGCTCCATCGCCCACGTGGGCGGACTGGTGGCCGCCGGCCTGCTGAGTGCCGACGAGGGCGCCGCCGTCACCGAGGCACTCGCCCAGGTCGCGGACGAGATCGGCACCGACACGTTCCGCTTCGCCGAGTCCGACGAGGACATCCACACCGCCGTCGAGCGGCGCGTGACAGAGCTGTCCGGTGATGCGGGCGCCAAGCTGCACACCGGCCGCAGCCGAAACGACCAGTCGGCCACCGATGTGCGGCTCTGGCTCCGTCGCGAGCTCCGCCAGGTCGCCAACCTCATCATCGACCTTCTCGAGACGCTGCTCCGCCGGGCCGAGGCAGCCGAGGGCATCTACCTGCCGGGCTACACGCACCTGCAGCGTGCCCAGCCGGTGATGCTCGCCCACCACCTGCTGGCGCACGGGTGGTCGATGGCCCGTCACGTGGACCGGATCGGCGAGGCGCTGACGCGTATCGACGTCTCGCCGCTCGGCGCCGGTGCGCTTGCGGGCTCGTCGCTGCCACTCGATCCCGACGTCACCGCCGAGTTGCTCGGATTCAGGGCGCGTTTCGAGAATTCCCTCGATGCTGTCGGCTCGCGCGACCACGTGGCCGAGTCGCTCTTTGTGTTGTCGCTGATCGCGATCGACCTGTCGAGGCTGGGCGAGGAGGTGGTGCTCTGGACCACCGACGAGTTCGGCTTCGCCAGGCTCAGCGATGCCTATGCAACCGGCAGTTCGATGCTCCCTCAGAAGAAGAACCCCGATATCGCCGAACTCGCCCGCGGCAAGGCCGGACGAGTGGTTGGCTCGCTGGCCGGATTCCTCGCCACGATGAAGGGACTTCCCTTCAGCTACAACCGCGACTACCAGGAGGACAAAGAGCCGCTCTTCGACTCCGTCGACCAGGTCGCCCGCGGCCTCGTGGCAATGCGCGGCCTGCTCGACACGATCGAGTGGGTGCCCGATCGGATGAGGGCCGCTGCCGACTCAGAGTCATCGGCTGCCACTGACCTCGCTGAATGGCTCGTCGTGCACGGCGTGCCGTTCCGCGATGCGCATGCGCTGGTCGGTTCGCTCGTCCGCCGGAGCCTCGCCGGCGAGGGATCGCTGAGCGATCTCGTGGCCGCCGAGCCCCGCCTCGGCCCGGCGGCGGCGTCGCTGATCGCCCCGGGCGTGGCCGTGAGCAGGCGGACGACAAAGGGCGGAGCGGGACCGGCACCTGTGGCCGTGCAGATGGGGCGCTTCCGCCAGCTGGTGGTCGGGCTTCGAGCTGCTGCTGCAGGCGGTACCTGAGCCGGGCGTCGTCATCGAGGCAACTGAGCCGCTGTGCGGGCCCGGTGCTACGCCTGCTGACAGTCGGCGCGCATCCAGAAGCCGTGCGGGTGGGCCGTGGCAACTCGCTGCACGGTGCGCACCCCCCGTCGCCACCGCACGAGGCTGACAACGGTGAGGTCCTCTGGTGGCTCGGTGGTGCCGACTGGGAGTCCCGGTGTCTCGGCAGGGCTCTCGGCAATGATCCAGCTGAGGTCGGAGTGCGAGGCGAACGAGTCGAGTGCATCGACGAACTGCCGCTGCCGATCCTTGTCGAGATAGTTCATGACCCAGCTGGTCATCACCACGGGATGTCCAGCCGATGAGGCAGGCCCCAGCACGTCGAGAATGTCATCGACTGCGTCGCCTCTGACGACACGCGGCGGCATCGTTCGCGCGAGTTCGAGGGCGGCGACGAGACGCCGGAACCGCACCACCATGTCGGGCCACACGCACGCCTCAAGCCACCTGACCCGCGACTCGTCGCGCACATCGATCGGCGACGCATCGAGCCCGACTGCATCGGCGACAGCGGGCAGTGAGGTGGGCGGCCCGAGCTGACGTCCACCACACGGCCGAATGTCGCACTCGATCTCGACTGCCGTCGGTGCCAGGCCGTCCCATGCCGGGTCCACGATGCGGATATGAGACGAATCGGGGAGCGAATAGTCGTACGCGAAGTGGCGCATGAGGAGGTTCAACCCTGCGCTCGCCCCGACATCGACCAGTGCGATCGGGCCGACTTCGTGCGAGACAGCGGAGGCCAGCGGCATCAGCCAGGCACAGCGACCGACCTCGTTGGTCTGCGTCCTCGACGTCGCAGCGATCGACTGAACGCGCTCGGCATTGTCCAGCGCCGCCGTCCGGAACGCTGGGAACGGGTCGTCGCCTGCCGGGCGGCGGCGATCGTCAGCGGGCGGAGCCAGATTTGGGTAGTGGGCAGCCAGTTCGGGAGCTCGGCCCTCGAGCACGAGAAGGTGCACGGCTGCGAAGAGCAATACCGGCAGTCGCTGCAGGGGAGGCGCCGAATCGAGGAGGGTGAGCAGTTCGCCGTCGGATGCGATTCTCGGGGCCAGCCGGGCGTAGAGCGGGGCACGCGATCCGGCGGTGCGTTCGAATGCCTCGAACCGGTCGGCGAGGACGCTGTGCGATCGACTCCTCCCGGCGGACACGCTGCGACGCTAGCCATCGTCGCTTCCACGCAGGGGCGCAGGCGGGTGAGGCGGCGACGGGCGTGGCAACATGACGGCCTATGGATCTGCTGGCCGATCTCGAGGCACGGGGCCTCGTGCACGACACCACCGACAGGAACGCGCTGCGGGCCAGGCTGGCAGCCGGCCCGGTCGGTCTGTACATCGGCTTCGATCCCACGGCCGACTCGCTCCACGCAGGCCACCTGGTGGGCCAGCTGTTCATGCGCCGGTTCCAGATGTCCGGGCACCGCCCGTTCCCACTGGCGGGCGGGGCGACCGGCATGATCGGCGACCCTGGCGGGCGGAGCGAGGAGCGCAACCTGCTCGATGCCGAGACGCTGCGCCACAACGTGGACTGCATCAAGGCGCAGCTGTCGAAGCTGCTCGACTTCGAGCCGGGCCCGTTCCAGGCCACGCTCGTCAATAATGCGGACTGGACGACATCGGTGCCGATGGTCGACTTTCTGCGCGACGTCGGCAAGCA
>JBJOMQ010000073.1:0-11178 GCA_046052275.1 Actinomycetota bacterium
TGCGCCACGAGGCGGCCGAGCCCGCCGCCGGTGAGGATGCCGATCGAATTCAGCCCCGCCGCCACGAAGTAGCCGTCGAGCTCGGGAGCGGGACCGATGATGGGCGACAGGTCGGGGGTGAAGCTCTCTGGGCCGCAGAAGAACGTGCGGATGCCGGTGTCGGCGGCTGCAGGTACCCGGCTCATGGCAGCCTCGACGTACGGAGCCATGCGGTCCCAGTCGGGAACGATGGTGGTGAACGACGAGTCGGCGGGGATCGCGGCCACGTTCCACGGGGCGCACTCGGACTCGAACAGACCGATCATCAGGCCGCCGACCTCTTCGCGGTAGTAGCCGAAGTTCATCGGGTCTTCGATGACAGGCCACGACGGGTCGAGGCCTGTCATCTCCTCGGTGATGAGGTAGTAGTGCTCTGCCGCCTGCAGCGGTACAGCGACCCCCGACCGCTCGGCGAGCTGTCGTGCCCACATGCCGGCTGCGTTGACCACGTACTCGCACTCGATGGTGCCGTGATCGGTGACCACGCCGGTGACCCGCCGGCCGTCGAGCCGCACGCCGGTGACGGTGATGCCCTGGGCGATCGTCACGCCCCACTGCCGTGCGCCGCGTGCGAGCGACATGGTGGCGTCGACGGGGTTCACCCGGCCGTCGCCGGGTACGTAGAAGCCGGCAAGCAGGTCGTCGGTGCGGGCGAGCGGGAACAGGTCGGCCACTTCTCGGGGGGAGATCTCATGCACCTCGACCCCGCAGTGCCGGTTGAAGGCCGCGACCCGCCGGTACTCCTCGAGTCGCCCGGGGTCGGCGGCGAGCTCGACGAAGCCCACTGGCTTGAAGCCCGTGGCGAGACCGGTCTCGGCCTCCAGCCGGGCGTAGAGGTCGCGGGTGTACCGGCGCAGAGCGGTGGACGTCTCGGAGAGCGAGCCGTAGGTCACCATCAGGCCGGCGGCGTGCCATGTGGTGCCCGACGTGAGCTGGTCGCGCTCGACCAGCACGGTGTCGGTCCAGCCCAGCTTTCCGAGGTGGTAGGCGATCGACGTGCCGATGATGCCGCCGCCAACGACGACGACCCTGGCTCGGCTCGGCAGGCGCTGGGTGTCGAGGGACGTCATGGCGCGAGATTAGGTGGGAGCACGGGGTGAAGCCTGCGGCGCGCCTCACCTACTGTGGCGGCCATGAAGGAACTCATCTACCACCGGATGCTCCTGCCCGCAGTCGACCGCAATGCCGATCGGCTGATTGCCACGAATGCCGGCACGGGCGACACCTCCACTTACGCGCAGCACCTCGAGCGCACGAGCCGTCTCATCGGCGGCCTGCGCTCGCTCGGCGTCGGACGCGGCGACCGCTTCGCCGTGATGTGCCTGAACTCAGCCGAGTACCTCGAGCTGTATCACGCAGCATTCCTCGGCGGTGGCATCGTCAACCCGCTCAACCTGCGGTTCGCCCCGAAGGAGCTCGCCTACGTGCTGCGCGACTCGGGCACCAAGGTGTGCTTCGTCGACGCCTGGTTCGCGCCGCTGATCGACAAGGTGAAGGAAGAGGCTGGCCTCGAGCACGTGGTGCTCATCGGCGCGGGCGCCGAGAACGCTCCGCACACGGTGACGTACGAGGACCTGCTCGCGTCGGCGACGCCGACCATCCCCGACGAGGGCGACGAGACCGACCCGGTGGTGCTGATGTACACCGGCGGCACCACGGGCCTGCCGAAGGGCGTGCTGCTCGACCAGCGTGCCGAGATGCTGAACATGTACCACGTCATGATGGCGTTCAAGCTCGACCGGGCGTCGACCAGCCTGATGCAGACGCCGATGTTCCACGCCGCGTCGATGTTCAGCGTGCTGGGCGGTCCGGCGGTGGGCGCGCACACAGTGATCGTGCCGCTGTTCGATCCCAAGGCGGTGATGGCTGCGGTACGCCAGTACAAGCCCACCATCACGGTGATGGTGCCGACGATGATCGGCATGACGATGGCGCACCCCGAGTTCACGCCCGACGGCCTCGGCACGTTCGAGCACCTCGTGTACGGCGCCTCGCCGATGCCGCAGGCGCTCCTCGAGAAGCTGCTCGCCATGTACCCGAACATGAACATCTGGCAGGGGTACGGCATGACCGAATGCTCGAGCGTGCTCACTCTCCTCGGCCCCGACGAGCATCGCAAGGGCGGCAAGTACCTGCGTGCTGCCGGCTATCCGCTGCAGGGCGTTGTGCTGAGCATCCAGGACGACGAGGGCAAGGCGCTGCCGCCAGGCGAGGCCGGCGAGGTGTGCGCCCGGGCCGGCAACTACATGATCGAGTACTGGAACAAGCCGGAGGCCACGGCCGAGGCATTCCGCGGCGGCTGGTACCACACCGGTGATGCGGGCTATCTCGACGAGGACGGCTACCTGTACCTCGTCGACCGCGTGAAGGACATGATCGTCACCGGCGGCGAGAACGTGTACAGCACCGAGGTCGAGAATGCGCTCGCCAGCCACCCGGCGGTGCTGCAGGTGGCGGTGATCGGCATCCCGAGCGACCAGTGGGGCGAGGCGGTGCACGCCATCGTCGTGCTGCGCGAGGGCGCGTCGGCGACCGAGGACGAACTCATCGCTCACGCCCGCGAGTCGATTGCCGGCTACAAGGTGCCGAAGAGCGTCGAGTTCCGCACCGAGCCGCTCCCGCTGTCGGGTGCGATGAAGGTGCTGAAGAAGGACCTCCGCGAGCCGTACTGGGCCGGACGCGACCGCAAGGTGAACTGACCGGCATCTCGTGTCAGCCTGACTGACACTTCGTCGGGCCATTGCTAGGGTGCGGCGATGGCGCTGGGCTCTGTCCGCCACCACGTTCGCATCCACCGGACTGCCGACGAGGTGTGGGAACTCGTGGGCGACGCAACGCGACTGCACGAGTGGTTTCCCGGCATCACGTCGTGCGCCGTCGACGGTGATCGCCGCACGATCACGCTCGGCTCGGGGATGTCGATGCCCGAGACGATCCTCGTGCACGATCACGTGCAGCGGCGGTTCCAGTACCAGATCACGGCGCCGATCTTCTCGTTCCACCGCGGGTCCATCGACGTACTCGACCTCGGTGACGGCACATGCGTCGTGGTGTACACCACCGATGCCGATCCTCGAACCATGGCGCTCACCATCGGCGGGGGAACCGCCGCAGCGCTCGACGAGCTGGCACGGCAGATGGAGCCACGCTGATGGGGCGCAAGATCCTGCTGATCACTACCGACCAGCAGCGATACGACACGCTCGGCTGCAATGGCGGCACACTGGCGCGTACACCGGTGGTCGACCGGCTCGCCGCCGAGGGGTACAGATACGAGCGAGCGCAGCCGCAGAGCGTGGTGTGCATGCCGTCGCGAGCGACGATCATCACCGGCCAGCACCCTGGCACGCATGGCGTGTGGATGAACGGCGTGCCGCTACCCGTCGAGGCGCCCTCGGTGGCGTCGGTGCTGCACGACGCCGGATACCGGACGGCGCTCATCGGGAAGCCGCACTTCGAGCCATTCCTCGACCCGTTCCTCAACTTTGCGGAGAACCGCTTTGCCCGCGACGGCCTCAGCGGCACCCATCGGGGATTCGAGCACTTCGAGGCCGCCACCCACGGGGCGGCGGGCTTCCTGCACTATGCGCGCTGGATCACCGCCACCCATCCCGAGGCGGCGCGGATGTTCTATCCGGTGCTGGATGGCGCGCTCGAGGTGAACGCCCTGGGCGGCGGCGACACGGGTGCACCGCAGGTGTGGCACAACGACGTGCCGCGTGAGTGGTACCACACCGACTGGGTAGCCGACCGCACGATCAACTGGCTCGACTCACTCGATGGCGGTGACGACTGGTTCTGCTGGATGAGCTTTCCCGATCCCCATCATCCATGGGATCCCCCGAAGAGCGAGCTGGGTCGCATCGACTGGCGCGATGTGCCGCTTCCTGCCGGGTATCACGCCAACCCCGCCCTGCGCGAAGCGGTGCTCGATGCCAAGCCCCGCCACTGGAGGGCATGGTACGACGGACGGCTGGTCAGCAACTACGAGGCACCGCTGTCGTGGGTGCCGGCAACGCTCACGCCCGACCAGGTGCGCGAGGTGAATGCCGTGAACGCCGTCGAGTGCGAACTGATCGACGAGGCGATCGGCCGTGTGCTCGCAGCGATTGCAGCGCGCGGCTGGGACAGCGACGTCGACGTCGTGTTCACCACCGACCACGGCGAGTTGCAGGGCGACTTCGGCCTGCTGTTCAAGGGCCCGTATCACGTCGATGCGCTGATGCGCATCCCGCTGGTGTGGCGCCCGGCGCCGTCGTCGGGTGCGTTGGCCGCGGCCGTCACGAGGCCGGTGGGGCTCGTCGACCTCGCTCCGACGTTCTGCGCCATTGCCGGCATCGAGGCACCGGCATGGATGGAGGGCCGGGCGCTTCCCGTCGACGACGCCGATGCCGATCGGCGCGGCTTCGAGCGGGTGCTCACCGAATGGGACAGCGTGCTCTTCGGCGTCGACGTGCACCTGCGCACGATCACACGCGACGGCTGGGTGTGCACCGAGTACCTGCCGGGCTACAGCCACGATGGGAGCGAGGGCGAGCTGTACTCGCTCGTCGACGACCCACTGCAGGAGGTCAATCGCTGGGACGACCCGGCGCTGAAGAGCCTTCGCGAGGATCTCATCGCCGACCTGCGCGCCCACCGGCCCGAGCCCTCCGGCCCGCAGCGACGTGTCGTCGCCCCCGTGTGATGCGCCGACTGGCTGTCAGGTAGCGCACTCCGAGGCACCGACCTCGGCGATGAACGGCGCGGTCTCGTCGAAGTCGACGAAGAATTCGGGATCCTCATCGGGGGTCGGGACGCTGTCGAAGTGGCGAAGCCCGTCGGCCACCGCCGTGGCTCCTCCGGCTCTGGCGAGCCATGCGGTGAACGACTCGCCGGCATGCCGCTCGCCGGCAAAGCGCCCCACCACGGCTGCCACTGCCTGCGGCGCAGTGCGTGCGGGAAGCTTGAGCGCCTTCTGGCCGAACACGATCTGCTCGTCGGCGACATGCCCGCCGAGCAGCAGTTGGTAGCCGGGCAACGCGGTGCCGTGCGCCCGTCGCTCGACGCCGAACAGGCCGATGTCGTAGGCGTGGTGCTGGCCGCAGCTGTTGCTGCAGCCCGAGATGTTGATGCGGACGCCACCCACCTCGGCGAGCCCCGCCTGCTCGAGTTCGGCGCCGATGGCCTTGGCGAGTCCGCGCGACTGCGTGATGGCGATGCCGCACGTATCGGCGCCGGGGCACGAGACGACGTCGCGGGCGAGCTCTGCGCCGGGCACTGCCATTCCGACCTCGGCGAGCCGTCCGTACAGCACGGGCAGCTGGTCGTCGGTGAGATTTCGGAACACGACGTTCTGGCGATTCGACAGTCGTACGTCGGCTCCGAGTTCGCGTTGCACGGCGGCAAGGGCGCGGAACTGCGGTCCGGTGATGTCGCCCAGTGGGGCGTAGGCGATTGCCGAGACGGTCTGCTTGGCGGTGCCGCGGATCACGCTGGTCTGCACCCACCGCTCGTACGGGTCGCGGGCGCGGAGTTCGACGCGCACGCCGTGGCCGATGGGGGTTACCTCGCCGAAGGCGGCGCGTCCGGCGGGTTGGTCGCCTGCGGCGAGCACTTCGGGCGGGATGCCGCCGGGCCAGGTCGACGACGCGGGGAGCGTGTGGCGGACCTTCAGCACGCGCCGCCGAACCTCGTCGATACCCAGCTGGTCGACCACCCACTTCAGCCGGGCACGCAGCTTGTTGTCGCGGTTGCCGGTCTGGTCGAACACGCGGAGGACGGCCTCGATGGTGGGCAGGAGGTCCTCGCGCCTGGTGAAGTCCTCGAGCGCGAGCGCAGGATGCGGCGTGGCACCGAGGCCACCTGCGATGTAGACACGGAATCCCTGCTCGGTCGTGCCGTCGTCGAGCTGGCGGGTGACGGCGATGACACCGACGTCGTTGAACATCGCCTGGCCGCAGTCGGTGGAGCAGCCGGAGAAGTTCACCTTGAACTTGCGCGGTAGCCGCTGGCCGAGCGGATGGCGGACGAAGTGCCGGAACACGGCTTCGGCCCACGGCGTGACGTCGAGCTGCTCATTCGGGCATGCACCGGCAAGGTGGCAGGCCGCAATGTTGCGGACGGTGTCGCCGCACGCCTCGCGCGACGTGAGGCCGATCTCGGCGATGCGGCGGAGGAAGTCGGGCAGGCGCCGCAGCTCGATGAAGTGGAACTGGATGTTCTGCCGGGTGGTGATGTGGCCCCAGCCCCGCGAGAACTCCTCGGAGAGATCGCCGAGGAGGTGCAGTTGGTCGGGAGTGATGGTGCCGGCGGGCAGCTTCACTCTCACCATCTGGTTGGTGCCGCCTTGGCGCTGTCCGTAGACGCCGTTGGCGAGACGGATCACGCGCCACACATCGTCGCTCAGCTCTCCTGCAAGGAATTGTTCGATGGCCTGTTCGAAGCGCTCGATGTCGCGCTGCTGCTCGGCGGCGAGGTCGCGCGGCTGTGGCGCCGGGGGAATGCGCAGATCCTGTGTCGTGGTCATGGTGGTCCTTTGGATCGGGGGGTGTGGCTCAGGGGGTGTGGCTCAGGGGGGAGACGTCGTCGGAACGGTCGTGGTGATGGCCGTGCAGCGGGGTGTCGAGGTCGAGTGCTGCCACGGCCCCGATGACGATGGTTGCGGGCGAGGAGACGTCGGTGCTGCCGAGCGTGCCCAGCGTGGTGCGGACTGCGTGCTGTTCGGCACGGGTGCCCCACGTGATCGCAGCGACCGGTGTTCCTGCGTCGAGACCGCCGTCGATGAGGCGGCGTGCGATGTCGGCACGCTCGGCGACGCCCATGAGCACGACGATGGTGCCGCCCACCGCGGCGAGCGACTCCCAGTGCACCTCGGCGAGGGCATTGCGCTGACGGTGTCCGGTGACGACGGTGAAGGCGGCGGCAACGTCGCGGTGTGTGACGGGGATGCCGGCTGCGGCGGGCACGGCGATGGCCGACGAGATTCCGGGCACCACGTCGCAGTCGACGCCGGCGGCACGGAGCGCGTCGGCCTCCTCGCCGCCGCGGCCGAACACATACGGGTCGCCGCCCTTCAGTCGGACCACGTCGAGTCCCTGGGCGCCGAGGTGGACGAGGAGCGCGTTGATGAGGTCTTGCGAGGCCGGTGCACCGGGCCGCTTGCCGACGTCGATCAGTTCGGCGTCTGCGCGCGCCAGGGCGAGGATCGCCGGGTCGGCGAGGCGGTCGTACACGACGACGTCGGCGGCGGCGATCAGCCGCGCCGCCTTGACGGTGAGCAGGTCTGGATCGCCGGGACCGGCGCCGACGAGGTGCACGGTCATGCCGGCAGTCCTGCGGTGGTGCGCTGGCCGAGCAGTGCCGGGCACCGGGTCGGCACGCGCTCGGCGACGATCTGCGAGACGATGGGCTGCCAGTCGGTGTCCTCCGTGCTGCGGCCATCGGCGTGGATGCCGGCGCGGAGCTCGGCGAGGGCGTGGGCGACGTCAGCGAACTCGGGGCCGAGCAGGTCGTCGAGTCGCCCTCTGAGCCATGAGGCGAGTGCCGGGCTTGCGCCGCCGGTGGACACCGTCACCATGACGGGGCCCCGTCGGACCACAGCGGGCAGGGTGAACGTGCAGCGGTCGGGATCGTCGGCTGAGTTCACCCAGATTCCCCGCGAGTCGGCCTCGTCGAACACCTGCTGGTCGACCTTGCGGTCGCCGGTGGCGGTGATGACGAGCCGGATGCCGTCGAGGTCGGCTGTCTGCCACCGGCGGCGGATGACGGTGACACCGAGTTCGTCGAATCCGGGGGCGACCTCGGGGGCGACCACCGTGACGTCGGCACCGCAGGCCGCCAGTTGCTGCGCCTTGCGGAGGGCGATGCGCCCGGCACCGACGACCAGGCAGCGCCGGCCGGCCACGTTGAGGTTGGCGGGGAACTGCATGGCGCGATTCCATCAAAATATGATCTACAAAGTCAACATTTGCGATGACGGGCAGTCCCAACGGGTTCGGGGACCGGTCGAGCGGTGTCAGTCGCTGGCGGGACGGGCGCCGGAATCGGGGCGGCGGCGGGCCGCCCACTCGGCGAGGGCCGCGGCGGCGGCGAAGAATGGCAGCGTGCCGAGGGCGACCCACACCGCACGCAGCCACGGCTTGCCGTCGCCGCCGGTGACGCCGACGGGCAGGAGGTCGTCTCCCTCTGCGGCGCCGGCGTCCTGGCCGCCGCCGCTGTCAGCGTCGCCAGGCACGACACTGCCGCCCAGCGGTGTCACCGTGGTTGCCGAGGCGCCTGGGTTGGTGGTCGACGGCGTCGAGGTCGGTGTCGACGTCGATGTCGAGGTCGTCGTCGACGGTCGCGTGGTGGGCGGCGGATTCGTCGTGGTGCTCCCGCCGCCTGCCACCACGACGAGCGTCGTGGCGTGATTTCGGAGCCGGTGCGTGGTGCAGATCAGCGAATAGGTGCCGGGAGTGTTGAGCGCCGGCGTGACGTAGGTGGCGCCGATCGGCAGCTGTCCGCTGTCGATGCCGAGGGCGGAGATCGTGACCGTGTGGCCGGCACCCTCGACGAATGAGAATCGCAGCTGATCGCCCTGTCGGGCCGTCACCACGCCGTCGCCCACGGTGCTGTCCTCGAAGTAGTAGTTGCCGACAGCGACGTCGACGGTGGCGGCCAACACCGGCGCTGCGATCGCGGCAGCAACTGCCGCCATCGACCCGCCTGCTGCGAGGAGCATCCTCCGGGTCCACAGTGCGTGCCGGCTCATGAGTACACCATCTCCCCGGCAAGGAGGCCGGTCGCCATCAGCAGCCACGCCGTCGTCGCCGCGAGCGACAGGTCGAGGATCCGGGCTGGCTTTCCCTCGCCGCGGACACGCACCGCCAGATGCGAGGCGGCGCTCGCCGCAGTGCAGATCGAGACGAGTGCATGCCAGATGAGCGGCTGGCCGGCATCGGCGTTTCTGAACAGGTCGAGCCAACCCGCATCGCGCAGCCCGGCGACCATGACAACCGGCAGGGTGATGACTCCCGTGACGAGCAGTGGAGCGATGTAGCGCTCGAGTACCACCCGGTCAGTGGCGTGTCGTACGACGATCAATACCGACGCCGTGAAGAGGAACGCAATGGGGAAGTGGACGAGGGCCGGGTGAATCGGCATGTCCCACAGTGAGGTGGCGAGCACGCTGCGCAGCATCGCCGTGAAGAGTACTGATGCCGCACCGGACTCGGACAGCACCCCGAGTGTTTCGAGCGTGAACGCCTCCGCTCGACGCTACGCGTCGTCGGAAGAGAGTCGACAGCGGCGAATGGGGCCGAGTGCGGTGGACATCGTCAGGCTGTGGGCGGCGCCCGCGTACTCGCCCCACGGTGCGCACGCCTCGAATCCGAAGCGCTGGAACTGGTCGACCGCCGCCTCGAGATGTCTGGCTGCCTCGAGGCGCAGCTCGGTGATACCTGTAGCGCGAGCGTGGCCGGCGAGCGCAGCGAGAATCGCGGCGCCCAGCAGCGATCCGCGCGCAGTGGGCTCGACCCACATCTCCTTCACCTCGCCGGTGTCCGGGCGGCCGGCCGCCTCGTCGATCCGCCGCCACTCGCCGCGGCCCATTGGCTGGCCGTCGAGCCAGGCGACGGTACACAGGTCGGCGCCGGATGCGACGTCGTCGGGTCGGTGGCGGCGCATCACGAGTTGTGGCACCCGCTCTCCGTTGCGGAAGGCGAACGGGGTGCTGCCGAACTGCTCGAAGAACCACAGCCGCTGCTTGCACTCCTCGAGGCTCGGCGTATCGCCTGGCGCCACCCACCACATGACGGCGGCAGAGCCGTCCATCCACTCGTCACGGCGACGGAACACGTCGCGGTGGAAGCCGCGATAGGCGAAGTCGCGCAGGTGCTGGGGCGACTCCCACACCGAGGCGTTCACGAGTACGAGCGGGTCGTCGTATGCCGTGCTGTCGGTGTCGCGCGAGTCGATGCCGTGGCGCCATATGAACCCGGGGCTCGCCTCGGCGCGTGCATTTGTCTCGTCGATCAGGTCCTCGAACGGCTTCGTCGCGGGATGGCCGATGGGATGGCGCAGCCGCGAGATGTTGAACTGCGCCAGGTGGGCGTCCGCGGTCATGGGGCAGCAGCGTCGAAGCGTGGGAGGCTCCACTGGCGACGGATTGCGACGATTCGGATGACGACCACGATCGCGACGCCCAGCCAGCGGGTGAGCTGTGCGGGAGCACTGATCTCGTCGAGCAGCGCCACGGCGGCCGCTCCGGCGAGCGCAGCGAGCGCGTAGATCTGTCCGACGAGGATGAGCGGTCGCCGCTGTGCGAGGACGTCGCGCAGCACGCCGCCGCCGGCACCGCTGACGACGCCCAGCACCACTGCGGCCCATGGTGCGATGCCCGCTTCAAGCGCCAGCAGCACGCCGGTGACCGTGAATGCCCCGAGACCGATGGCGTCTGCCACCAGCGCAGCGCGCTGCGAGTCGACGTCGGCCTGTGGCGTGCGATGGGCGACGACGATCATCGCCAGTCCGCCGGCAGCCGCGAGGAGCACCGGCCACTCGCGGTCGATCCACCACACCGGCTCTGCGCCGATCAGCAGGTCGCGCAGTGTCCCGCCACCGACCGCGGTGACCACGGCGAGCACGACGACACCGAGCCAGTCCATCCCGCTGCGTACGGCGACGGCGCCGCCGGACACCGCAAAGGCGAGCGTGCCGATGGCCTCGAGCACGGCGAAGGCGACGTCGTTCGCGAGCATGAGGTCAGTCTCTCGCGCGGCGAGATGTGCCTGCAGGATTCAGTTGCGCTGGGCGTAGCCGACTGCCAGGGAGGCAGCCAGCGCCAGCCACACGTTGTACGGGACGAGGATCGCCCCTGCCCAGGTGCGCACGCCGAAGGCAGCCACCACGATCGGCACCGTCAGGACTGCTGCGGCGATGAGCGCGAGTGCTGCAGGCCACAGGCTGTTGCTGACATAGAACAGCCGTGCCCACGCAAGCGCTGCGGCGATGCTCGCTGCCAGTCCTGCGATCCAGACAGTCCGTGCGGCGATGCCGCCGCTCGAGGACACGGCGATACCTGCGGCGATGAGCGCCGCGAAGTTGTACGGCCAGATGATGCCGAACACGGCGTCGGGCGGCTGCCACGGTGGACGGCTCAGCTGGCGGTACCACGTATCG
>JBJOMQ010000074.1:0-11028 GCA_046052275.1 Actinomycetota bacterium
CACCGCAGCGA
The DNA here is from genome assembly GCA_046052275.1 of Actinomycetota bacterium. Classification (GTDB taxonomy): domain Bacteria; phylum Actinomycetota; class Acidimicrobiia; order Acidimicrobiales; family Ilumatobacteraceae; genus UBA668. The sequence goes on from JBJOMQ010000074.1 coordinate 12, forward strand.
CTGCATTGGCTCGAGCTGCGTCCTTGGCGTCTGGTGCCACCGCATCCTCGAGGTCGAAGATGATGGCATCGGCTGCGAGGCCCGTGGCCTTCTCGAGTGCTCGCTCGTTCGATGCCGGCATGTACAGGACCGACCTGCGCGGCCGGAACTCATCGCTCATGGTGCCTCCGTCGAAAGGGCGTCGGGCTGGTGGACTGGTGGCGGGACACGGCGTTCAGCGTCAGAAGCCGTAGGCGGCAGCGAGCTCGGGATCACGCGCTGCGAGCTCGCGGGCGAGCGTGACCACGACCTTGCATTGCTTCACCGAGGCGTCGTCCTCCATCTTGCCGTCGAGCATGATCGCCCCGGTGCCGTCGCCCATCGCGTCGATGACGCGCTGCGCCTGGGCGACGTCGGCGGGGCGGGGGCTGAACACGCGCTTGGCGATGTCGATCTGCGCCGGGTGCAGGCTCCATGCGCCGACGCATCCGAGCAGGTAGGCGTTCCGGAACTGGTCCTCGCACGCCACCGTGTCCTTGATGTCGCCGAACGGACCGTAGAACGGCAGGAGACCGTACGTGACGCAGGCATCCACCATGCGGGCGAGGGTGTAGTGCCAGAGGTCTTGCTGGAACGCCGGGCGGGCAGCGTCGTACTGCGGGCCGTCGGCACCCGCCGGCGGATCAGCGCGCACCAGGTAGTCGGGATGCCCGCCGCCGACTCGCGTGGTCTTCATCCTGCGGTTGGCGGCGAGGTCGGCGGGCCCGAGCGACAGGCCCTGCATCCTCGGTGATGCTGCGCAGATCGCCTCGATATTGGCTACCCCCCGTGCTGTCTCGAGGATGGCGTGCACGAGCAACGGCTTGCGGAGGCCGGCCTTCGCCTCTAACTGGGCGAGGAGGCGGTCGACATAGTGGATGTCCTCGGGACCCTCGACCTTGGGCACCATGATGACGTCGAGCCTGTCGCCGATCGCCGGCACGATCCGTGTGAGGTCGTCGAGCGCCCACGGCGAATCGAGGCTGTTGATCCTCGTCCAGAACTGCGTGCTCCCGAAGTCGACTGTCTGCCCGACGCGTACGAGGCCCTCTCGGGCGGCCTCCTTGTCGGCCATCGGAATCGCGTCCTCGAGGTTGCCGAGGAGAATGTCGACAGTGGGCACCAGCTCGGGCAGCTTGGCGACCAGCTTGTCGTTGTGCGGGGGAAAGAAGTGGATGACGCGACTGGGCCGGAACGGGATCTCGCGGACAGGATCCGGGGCACCGACGGCGAGCGGCTTGAAGAAGTCACGGGGGCTGCGCACGGCCACAGAGTACGCCTGCGCCAGTAGGTTGGCCGCATGGCACGTGATGACGCCGGAGTGGCCGCCTACGGGGAGATCAGCCCCTTCGACGCCGTCATCTTCGATGCCGGTGGCATCTTCCTGCTGCCCGATCCCACCGTGCTGGCTCCGCTGCTCGCCTATCACGGTGGCAGCCTCGACATCGGCCTGCATCGACGGGCGCACTACGCCGGAATGGCCGCCAAGAGCGCTGCCGGCGCCGGCGAGTCGTTCTGGGACGACTACAACCGCGCCTACGTGCGTGCCGTCGGCGTCTCGGCAGTCGCCGAGGAGCCGGCTGTGCGCGACCTGGCGCTCACCCGGAACTCGTACACCTGGAGGTGGCCGATTCCCGAGAGCGTCGGCGCGCTGCGGCAGCTCAGTGACGCAGGGGTGCCGATGGGCGTGGTCAGCAATGCCTCCGGCCAGATCGAGGAGGTGTTGATGGCCAGTGGCGTCTGCCAGGTCGGTGCGGGTCCGCACGTACCGGTTCGAGTCATCGTCGACAGCCATGTGGTAGGCGTCGCCAAGCCCGATCCCCGGATTTTCGACCATGCGCTCGGCCACTTCGCCGAGTTCGACCGGTCGCGGATCGCGTACGTGGGCGACTCGGTGACGATGGACGTCGGCGGTGCGCGCGCGGCCGGGCTGCACCCCGTGCTGCTCGACCCGCACGACGACCATCCGGATGCCGACTTCGATCGGATCCGCTCGCTGTGGGAGCTCGTCGGTGCCGTCAGCGCGTGATCAGCCGGCCGGGGCCAATGTCAGCGCGCAGTGGGCGAACTGGCGTCGCAGCGTCGACCTCGACGAATACCACACGCGATGGGAGCGGATGGCGGCGACTGGTCAGTCGAGCCACGGCGAAGCCGATCTCGTCGAGTCGCTCCGACCCTCGAGCGTGCTCGACGCTGGGTGTGGGATGGGACGCGTGGCGATCGAACTTGCTCGTCGCGGCATTGCCTCGGCCGGTGTCGACCTCGACGACGACCTCCTTCGCTACGCGCGACTCGATGCGCCACACCTGGCCTGGCACCATGCCGACCTCGCCACGATGCGGCTCGGCGAACTGTTCGATGTCGTCGTGATGGCGGGCAATGTCCTCCCGTTCACCGACCCCGAGCACAGGGCCGCAGCGGTGACGACGTGCGCGGCACATCTCGTGGCTGGCGGTTACCTCGTCGCCGGGTTCACCCTCGCTGCGTCGATCGGCCCGACTGCGGTGGCACCAGTTGCGCTCGGCGACTACGACGAGTGGTGCGACGCTGCAGGTCTGTCGCTCGTCGACCGCTTCGCCACCTGGGAGCGTGCACCGTACGACGGCGGCGGGTACTGCGTGTCGGTGCACCGCCGCTGAGCGGCGATCGTCAGCCCTCGGCAAGTCGCCGGGCGATCACCTTCAGGCAGAGGGTTTCGTCGGCCCCCTCGAAGATGCTGAGCACGCGCGCATCGACGAACAGCCGGGATACCGCGTACTCCTCGGCGTAACCCATGCCGCCGTGGATCTGCATCGCCTCGCGGGTGACCCATTCGGCTGCCTTGCACACGTAGGCCTTCACCATTGCGGCCTCTGCGGTGCCACGCCCGTCGGCCATGAGCCGCGCCACGTGGTACGAGAACTGCCGGCCGGCCTGGGTGAGCACTGCCATGCGGCCGAGCTTGGCGCGGGTGAGTTCGTAGTCGACGATGGGCGCGCCGAACGCCATGCGATTGCGGGCGTAGTCGAGCGCCGCCTCGTATGCGGCCTGCATCACGCCCACTGCGCGGGCGGCGGTCTGGAGGCGCCCGTTCTCGAAGCCGGCCATCTGGAAGATGAAGCCCTTGCCGAGGCCGTCGGCCTCGCCGACGAGGTTCTCGGCGGGCACCCACCAGTTGTCGAGTGCGATCTCGTAGCTGTGCATTCCTCGGTAGCCGATCGTGTCGATCGGCCGGCCCTCCATCGTGCCGCCGGTTCCATCCTGGGTGAAGGCGAAGCCGTGCCCTTCGCCGCGTGGCTTGGGCACGATGAACAGGCTGAGTCCGCGGTGGGCCTTCGACTTGTCGGGGTCGGTACGGGCGAGGAGCGCGAGTACATCGGCGCGTGCAGCGAAGGTGCACCATGTCTTGACGCCGTTGATGGCATAGCCGGGTTCGCCGCCGGGCCCGGCAGCGGGGGTTGCCGTCACCTTGATGCTGGCCACGTCGCTGCCGTAGTCGGGTTCGGTGACGGCGACGGCAGGCATGACCTCGGCCGTGGCGAGGCGCGGCAGCCACTCGGCCTTCTGGCGCTCGCTGCCGCCCTTCACGAGCGCCCGAGTGAGGATCTCCGGGCGGGTGATCAGCGAGCCGCCGATCCCGAGCGAGCCGCGGCTGAGCTCCTCGGTGGCGACGACCATGCCGACGTACTCGTTGGCGCCGCCCTCGCTGAAGCCGCCGTACTCGGCTGGCACGCTCAGCCCGAAGGCGCCCATCTCGGCGAGGCCGGTGATGATCTCTTCGGGAACGTCGTCGTTGTGCCGGTGCACATGCTCGGCGTGCTGGCGCACGACCTTGTCGGCGAAGCTGCGGAATGTCGCTGCCACCATGTCCATCTCGTCGTCGAGATGTGCCGGTCCCGGTGTCTCGGCGAGTGCGGCGACGGTGTCGGCGTCGCGATAGGCGGCAAGGAAGGGGCCGGCGTCGCGGATGCCCGACATGTCGACGCCCCAGCGGTCTTCGCGGCCGATGACGCGCGAGATGAGGTCGTGCAGCATGTCGGCGACGAAGGCGCACGTCAGCATGGCCTCGTCTGCGCCGTGGCGGCCGTAGTCGAGCATGGCGCGGGCGGTCTCGACCTGTGCAGCAGCGTGGGCGAGGTCGTAGGCGAGCGACTGGCTGGCGTCTGGACCGCCGGCGGCGACCATCTGGCGAATGCCGCTGCTTACGAGACCGGCGGCGAGACCGACGACGTGCTCGGCCTGGGCAAGGTCGGGGGCGGGAAGTGTGGCGACCATGCGGGGGAGAGTACCCGTGGCCTCGACGCGAGGGTCAATCGATCGCGTCATCGCGCCGTGTGCCACGCTGGCATCGATGACGTCTGTGCCTGTGGTGCCGCGGCGCCGCCTCTGCCTGTACTGCGGGTCCCGGGCCGGGTCGCGGCCCGAGTTCGCTGCGGCAGCCGCCGAGTTCGGCACCCGGCTCGCCGAGCGGGAGATCGGTCTGGTGTACGGCGGCGGCAGTGTCGGCCTCATGGGCATTGCGGCGGATGCAGCGCTGGCGGCCGGCGGTGAGGTGATCGGGGTGATCACTGAGCAGCTGAGGGCGGCCGAGGTCGCGCATGATGGGCTGACGGCCTTGGAGGTCGTCGGCTCGATGCACGAGCGCAAGGCGAGGATGAATGAGATTGCGTCGGCGGTGGTGGCTCTGCCCGGCGGGTTTGGCACTGTCGACGAGTTCGCCGAGATGCTCACGTGGAACCAGCTCGGGCTCGTGGCCAAGCCCGTGGTGCTGCTTGACGTGCTCGGCTTCTGGCGGCCGTTCCTCGACTGGGTCGACCTCGCCACCGACATGGGCTTTGTGCACGGCGAGCACCGTGGCCTTGCCCTTCGTGCCGCGAGTGTTGATGAGGCCATCGACGCAGCACTTGCGCCATTCGATCCGCCGTCACCGAAGTGGGTCGAGGACCGGACAACGCCACCCGGCTGAACTGCGGAGTGGCAGTGCACGGCGGTCGATGCGCCGTCCCCCGACGCGTGCTGCACGGATGAGCCCGATTCTGAAGCGCTGCTACCGTCGCATCCGTGGGCCGCGCTGCACGAATCGACCGTGACGCGATCGCTGTCGCAGCGGATTCCCTCTTCGCTCCAGATGCCGCCCACGGAACGAGCCTCGCCCTTGTCGTGCAGGTCGACGGCGATGTTGTGTTCGAGCGCTACGGCGTGCAGCCCGACACCCCCTTCGGCCCGGGTGAGCCAGTCGACGCCGGAACCACGCTGATCTCGTGGAGCATGGCGAAGAGCATCACGCATGCCCTCGTGGGCCTGCTCGTTGCCGACGGAGCGCTCGAGCTCGATGCACCTGCGCCGGTGCACGAGTGGCACGACACCGAGAAGTCCGCGATCAGCCTGCAGCACCTGCTGAACATGTCGTCGGGACTGGAGTTCGTCGAGGACTACGTCGACGCAGGCATCAGCCACTGCATCGAGATGCTCTTCGGCAGCGGCAGGGACGACATGGCTGCGTACGCCGCAGCGCTGCCGCTGATCCACGCCCCTGGATCACACTGGAACTACTCGAGTGGCACGACCAACATCGTTGCCTCCATCGCAGGCGATGCTGTGGCGCATCGCGCCGGAGTGCGGCGCAGCGACGCGGCGGGGCGCAGCGAGGCGATGCTGGCATTCCTCGGCGAGCGGCTCTTCGGGCCGCTCGGCATGGAATCCGCCACGCCGAAGTTTGACGCTGCCGGCACCTTCGTGGGATCGAGCTTCGTCTATGCCACGGCGCGCGACTTCGCGGCGTTCGGCGAGTTGTACCGGATGCGAGGTCGTGCGGCAGACGGCCGAACAGTGCTGCCCGAGTCCTGGATCGACCACGCGCGGCGACAGGCAGCGGTCGATCCCGAGTCGGGATTCGGCTACGGCGCGCACTGGTGGCTGTGGCCCGACCTGCCTGGGGCGGTCGCGGCGCACGGCTACGAAGGCCAGTACACGCTGGTCGAGCCGGCCCGCGGCCTCGTGGCGGTGCACCTCGGCAAGGTGCCGGCCGAGCACAGGGACGTCGTCGTGGGCAGGCTCCGCGATGTCACGGCAGCGGTCTCGCCCGCCGCAGGCGGCCGGTGAACCGCCCGCCGCTGCCGTCACGACCCTGCTGAGGCCTGCCCCATCGGCTAGCAATGGTCCATGCCGTACGAGGCCGCGGGGCTTCCCACCGGCGAACTGCCGAGGATCTCGCCCGACATCACGGGCGGGCCGCCGCGACCTCGGCGCCGCCGTCGTCACTTCCGCTTCACGCTGAAGTTCCTCGGCGTGCTGCTCGTGGTGTGGTTCTTCGTGCTGCCGCTCATCCCCGGCATGCGCAAGGCGGTCACCGACCTCCGCCAGGTGAATCTCGGGCTGCTGGGCCTCGGCCTCGTCCTGCAGTTGCTCGCCCTGTACTGCTACTCGCTGCTCACCAAGGCGTCACTCGGCGAGGCCGGGTCGGTGATCACCCGCTGGAGGCTGTTCCGCATCCAGCTCAGCACCCGCGCGCTGAGCAGCATCGTCCCGGGAGGCAGCGCAGCGAGCTCGGCACTCGGCTATCGCCTGCTCACGCTCAGCGGCGTTCAAGGCGCCGACGCAGGATTCGCGTTGGCCACGTCGGGTCTCGTGTCGGCCGTGATGCTGAATCTCATCCTGTGGGTCGGCCTCATTGCGTCGATTCCGGTGCGCGGCGTCAACCCGCTCTACGGCACCGCTGCGGTGCTCGGCATCGTCATCATGGTGATCGTCGCTGCGCTGACCTTCGGGATCATGGAGGGCCAGGGACGTGCTGAACGCGTCGTGCGCGCCATCGCGGTGAAGTTCCGCTTCGATCCGCAACGCTCTACTGCTGCAATCCGCCAGGTCGCTGGTCGGCTGGAGGAACTCGTCGCTGATCGGCAGTTGCTGGGACGGGTCGCTGCCTGGGCGGCACTCAACTGGCTGCTCGACGCGGCGTCGCTGTGGGTGTTCCTGCTGGCGTTCGGGCCGGCGGTCGACATCGACGGTCTCATCGTGTCGTTCGGTCTCGCCAACGTGTTCGCTGTCGTGCCGATCACCCCGGGCGGGCTCGGGATCATCGAGGGCATCTACATCCCGACGCTGATCGGCTTCGGCCTCACGAGGTCGACGGCAACGCTCGGCGTGTTCTCGTACCGACTCGCCCAGTTCTGGTTTCCCATCCTGCTCGGCGGCGTGATGTACGCATCGCTTCGCGTCGGACCCTGGAGCATCAGGCGGCGCGAGCAGCTGAAGCGGCTGCGCGAACTCGTCGCCGAGACCGAGGACAACCCCGAGACGCTGCTCGACTTCGCGGCGCGGTTCTCGGCGAGGCGGCCGTCGGCGGGCGGGCGCGGCGCGATGGCGCCGGACGGTGTGGAGCGCCGCGAGGGTGATGGCACCACCTAATCCGTCGGCAGGCGAGTGCCCGACTGCATCGGTCGAGCCCTCGCTGCCCGATCGTGGGTCGCTGCTTGCGTGGGGTCTGCCACGACTCCGCGATCTCCCGTGGCGCGACACGAGAGACCCGTGGGCGGTGCTCGTGAGCGAGGTGATGGCGCAGCAGACACAGGTGGCGCGGGTGGTGCCGAAGTGGCTGGAGTTCATGGAGCGGTTTCCCGCACCGGCAGACTGCGCCGCTGCGCCGCTCGGCGACGTGCTTCGACTCTGGCAGGGCCTCGGCTACCCGCGCCGGGCGCAGGCCCTCCACGCCGCAGCGGCGGAGATCCACCGTCGCGGCTCATTTCCCGACACGCTCGAGTCGCTGCTCGAATTGCCCGGTGTGGGGCAGTACACGGCGCGCGCCGTGCTTGCCTTCGCGTTCGAGTCGGATGCTGCCGTCGTCGACACCAACGTCGGGAGGGTGCTCGCCCGTCACGCAGGCCGGCGCCTCACGGCCCGTGACTGCCAGGCGCTTGCTGACGCCGCCCTGGCACCGGGGGAGCCGTGGGAGTGGAACCAGTGCCTGATGGAGCTCGGTGCCACGGTGTGCACCGCGTCGAGGCCATCGTGCGGCGAGTGTCCCTTGCGCCAGGGCTGCGCATGGCGCGGCACCGGCCCCGATCCGGCCGAGGGCTCGGCCGGTGTCAGCAGGGTGCAGGCTCGCTTCGAGGGCTCTGATCGCCAGGCGAGGGGCAGCCTGTTGCGCCGGCTCGCCGATGGCCCGCTTCGAATCGACGACGCTCCGCTGGTGATGCAGCGCGACGCGTCGACAGCGGCTCGACTCGTGGACTCGCTGGTCACCGAGGGACTCGTGCAGCGTGCCGGGACCAGGCTGATGCTGCCCTGAGCGGCAGCACGCTTGCGCGCTTGCTCAGCCTGCCGCGGTGAGTGCCGTCACGACCTCGCGGAACGCGGCGTCGGCGTACTGACGCATCTCGTCGTCGGTCCTGTCCTGGATCGGATGGGGTGTGAAGACGCGATGGATTCCCGGGAAGCCCAGCGATGCGGCCTGGGCCTCGGCGGCGTGGACGAATTCGGCCGAGGCAACGAAGACGCCGGGCACGCCTCGCTGCTCGAGATCAGTGATGTCGTGCACACTGCACGACGTGCAGCTGCCTCAATCTGCGAGCGCCTCGATGACGAGCGTGCACTGCGAGGCGATCTCGTGCCGCAGGTCGACAGGAGCGGGCTTCGCGAACGTGGGCTTGCGGTAGCGACGCACGTCGGCCCCAGCCTCGACGAGCCGCTCCTCGAGCCGGTTGAGGAACACATCACCGCGTGGCTTGCTGATGTCGAGCAGGGCGATGGTGTGTCCGTCGAGCGACACCGGCCGGGGCAGCGGCTCGCGATGTGGGGCGGTGCGCTCGCCGGTGGGGTCGAGCAGGTAGCGGCTGGCAGTGCTCATCGTGTGCTCCCTGTGCCGAGTCGGTCCGTGGCGGACATGCGTGGCAGCGTCATCGTCGCACCTCGACAGTGACGGGGCGCGAACCCATGTCGCCATTGGCCCAGCCGCCGATGATGGCCGAGAACAGCCCGGCCGTTCCGCCGGCGTGGACCAGCAGGATGCCGTCCGGCCGGAACTTCGGCAGGGTGAGCTCGGCCAGATGCTCGGGAATCCCCTCGGCGATGCCATGGGCGCCGGCGACGAGGTCGCTTCCGTGGATGAGGAGCCGGGCGTGCAGTTCGTCGAGTACCCGGTTGCGGTCCCAGCCGTCGTCGGCGAAGACGCGTGCGTGCTCGGGTCCGACAACGAGGACGACGTCGAAGCCGAGGATGAGCTTCGGGTGGTGCGCAGCGCGCAGGCACGATGCGATCGAATTCGCGAGCGCGTCGGCAGTCCGCGCCTTCTGGTCGATGATGAGCCGCGGTCCCTCGCCCGCGAATGCGGTGACGGTGTCGCTGCGGGGGTCGAACCCCCTGCTCTCGGCGAGTGTCGTGAACGGCGACGTCTCTTCGAGTTCGGCGAAGCAGAACGAGATCTTCCCTGGGTTGCCGTGCGTCGCCCGGTCGACGCCGCCGGGGCGTCCGCCGCCGACGTTGCGCACGACGAGCTGCACGGCTCGGCCGATCGTGAGGTTCGCGCGGGTGCCCTGGCCGAGGGCGTTGCCGCCGGAGTTCAGCCCGATGGCCCGCGTGCCGGGTCCGTTGCAGATCAGCACCGGGCCCACCGGCATCGTGGTGGCAAGGACCCCGTGGATGTTGAAGTCGTCCGTGCACACTGCCTCGACGGCGGCGATGACCCACGGGAGGTACTCGGGCAGGCAGCCGGCCATCACGGCGTTGACGGCGATCTTCTCGACCGTGGCGGGCACGAGATCGGGGGCGACGACCGCCACGACCTCGTCGGGGCGCCGAGCGGTGCCCGACAGCATCCGCAGCACTCGCTCGGGCGTGGGAGGCACGACTGGCAGGCCGTCGGTGAACCCGCGGGTGAACATCGCCTCGATGTCGTCATCGAGCTCGGCGAGCTCGATCCGCCGGCTGCGCAGCGTGCCGCTGTCGAACCGGGCGCGGAGCGAGTCGACGCGGTCGGGATCCACCGACAGCGAGCCGCACCCCGGCCGCATTGCCGGCAGGTCGCTGCCGAGGTCGTCGATGCCGGTGATGCGCCGCCAGTCGTCGCGCAGCCAGCCCTCGGTGCGGTCGACCACGGTGCCGTCGGCGACGCGCAGCAAGGTGGGCACGGTGTCGATGGCGTGGTGCCAGCTGATGGCGAGGTCGGCATCGTGAGTCCGCTCGACGGTGCCGGGGAACGACGGGTCGTCCTGGGTGATGACGCTGAGTCCCAGGTCTCCCTGCAGGCGCTCGAGTACCGGCACGACCATCTCGCATGTGGCGCACTCGCGCTTCACGATGACGACGAGGCCGTCCGGCAGCGGAGCGGGGTGCGCCAGCGATGAGGTGCTCACGCGACGAACTCGATCACACGGCGGTTGACGGCATCGGGTTGTTCGACCTGGAGGAAGTGTCCGGCTCCGTCGATGATGTCGACGCGGACGTTGGGCGGAAGCGTCGCTGCGGCGTGTTCGGCGACGTCGACGCCGATGCATCCGTCGTCGCGCCCATGCAGGTAGAGCATCGGCTGCGATGGCACCGCCTGGGTGGCGGCCTGGGCGGCGTCGAGCGCAGGATCACGGAGCCCGCTGCCGAGCGTCGCCCGGTAGTAGCCGAGTGCCGCTGCGAGGTTGGCGGGGTTGCGGAGTGCATCCTTCACGTGCGACGCGTCGTGTGCCCCGGCATAGCCGGGCGACCAGTCTGCCCACAGCATGTCGATGAATGCGAGGTCGTCGGCGGGAACGACGAGGTCGGCGAGCGGTGACTGGAAGAAGAACATGTACCAACTGCGCTTCAGTTGCTGGCGGTTGGCGAGGAAGGCCATTGCGAGCGACCCGCCCGGAGGTACCGCCATGGTGACGACACGTGCCCAGCGCGACGGCTCGAGCACAGCGGCGCCGTGAGCCGCAGGCGCACCCCAGTCGTGCCCGATGAGCACGGCACGTCCGTCGCCGCCGAGGGCCTCGTGGAGCGCGTTGGCATCGACTGCGAGGACGCCGCTTTGATACCGGCCGTCGGCAGGAAT
>JBJOMQ010000075.1:0-10893 GCA_046052275.1 Actinomycetota bacterium
GATCGCCGTCTGCCACAGCACTGCCTGCGAGCCCCACTCGCGCATCGTCGTGTCGTTGTCGGCCACGTGATACAGGTACACCTCACGGTGCTCGCCGTCGTAGGTGCCCTTCACCCAGATGCCGGCGCATGTCTTGCCGTTCATCAGGTGGCCGAGCTTGGCCGGATTCGGCAGTACCGCAGCGAGCACGTCGCGTGGTGACACCATCGCGTCGCCCACGCGGATCGGTTCGACCGAGTCGAGGCCGAGGTACGCGAACGTCTTCAGCCAGTCGATGAAGTCGGCCCCGAGCCCGTACTTGAAGGTGACCCGGTTGCAGTCGATCTCGCGCGGGATCAGGAGCACCTCCTCGTGCTCCACGTTGACGCACTCGATCGGCCCGATCCCCGCCGGGAAGTGGAAGATCTCCGGCTCGCTGAAGCAGTCGGTGGTGAACAGTCCGCGCTCTTTCTCCCACACGATGGGCGGATTGAGGCACTCTTCGATGGTGGTCCAGATGGAGAAGGTCGGCGCGAAGTCGTAGCCATCAATCGAGAGATTCGATCCGTCTCGCACTCCGATCTCGTCGATCGAGTCGAACAACACATCGGCGGCATACCGGGCGAACACATCGGAGAGGCCAGGCTCGACGCCCATGCCGACGAGAGCAAGCAGTCCTCGCTCGCGCCACTGCTCGTCGGCATCGAGCTGTGCCTTCCCGAGCGGTGTGCCGATCTTGTGATACGGATCAGTGGGGTGCGGCGAGCTGAGGTTCATCGCCATATCGAGATAATTCGTGCGCGCCTCGAAGCAGGCGTTGAAGATCGGCTCGTTCAGTCGCGGGTCGCACGCATTCACCACGATGTCGGCCTTCGCCTCGGCGATTGCCCGCACCACGGCCTGCTGGTCGCGGGCGTCAAGCGACACCGCCCGAAAGCGCGATGGATCGTCGAGTTCTGCCACCGCCCGCTCGGCCGACGCAAGGTGCAGGTCGGCGAGCACGAACTCGGAGAAGAACGACCGAGTCTCGGCAATCGATGCCATCGAGGCACCGACTCCGCCCGCTCCGATTACCAACAGCCTCATCGTCATCCGATCAACGCGCACCCAGCATGGCGGTACGCCCTAGTTCTACCGCGCCGCCACGTGAAGGGCGAATCGGGCGCGTCAGCCCTCGATGAGCCGCAGCGAGCGGCGCTGCACCTCGCGGCGCGCCACGGCCCGGTCGACGGTGAGGCACCCCCGGTCGGCAACCACCTGACGGCCTTCGACCCACACGTCGCGTACGCACTCGGGGGCGCCCAGCCACACCACGCGTTCCACGAGATGTTCGGGGCCGAAGTCGGGCTCGAATCCCGGCCCGACAATGTCGAGTCGCACGAAGTCGGCACGGCTTCCCTGCACGAGACGACCGATGTCGGCGCGGCCGAGGGCAGCGGCCGCCTCGTATGTGGCCATCCCGAGCACCGTGCTCGACGACAGTGCCGATGCATCCATCTGGCGGATTCGGCCGAAGCGAACTGCAGTGCGCATGTCGTCGAACATGTCGAGACGATCATGCGACGCCGGGCCATCAGTACCGATCCCGACCGGAATCCCCGCTGCGCGAATGTCGCCAACTGGGGCGATACCGCTGGCGTGTCGCCCATTCGACACCGGACAGTGCGCCACCGAGGTGAAGGTACGCGAGAACCGCTCGATGTCGTCGGGCGTGAGCCATACGCAGTGGGCGGCAATCGTGCGTTCTGTCAGCAGTCCGATCTCGTCGAGGTAGGCCGGCACGGTACGCCCTGTCTCGGCGAGGATGGCATCACCCTCATGCGGCTGCTCTGCCACGTGAATGTGCACCAGCATCGGGTCTGCCGCTACCAATTCGACCACGCGCTCGAGCGTGGAGCGCGACAGGCTGTAGGCAGCGTGCGGACCGATTCCCACTTCGACGAGTGGATCGCCGCTCCAGCGGCGGCGCATCGCCTCCGTCGCAGCGAGTTGGTCGTCGACCGTGCCGAACCGCGAGAAGTCGGATGCCTCGATGAGGGGCGCTGTCACGATGCACCGAATCCCGGCCGACGATGCGCTCCGGGCCACCGCGTCACCGAAGAAGTACATCTCGGTCGTGGTGGTGATGCCATTGAGCAGCATCTCCGACGCGCCGAGCAGCATCGCCCACTCGACATCGTCCTCCACAAGCCGGCCCTCTCGCGGCCACATCACCTCGGTGAGCCACCGATCTGTTGGAAGTCCCTCGCCAGTACCGCGGAGCAGCAGCATCGGAGTGTGGGCATGCACGTTCACGAGTCCCGGCATCACCAGCCCGTCGAGCAGCATCACCTCGCCGTCGAACGACGGCGCTGCACTCGCGGCACCGCTCCACACAACTGCACCGTCGACAACGTCGAGCACGCCGTCGCTGACCACGGGCTGGTCGGCACTGACGAGCAGATGCTCGGCGCGGAATCTGACCGCGCTCATGGCTGTGCTCGGGGCTGAGCTCATGTTCGTGCTGCGGTGAGGTCGTTGAGGCGGGCGAATCGGCGGCGGGCGATGATGAGCGCGACGAGAGTCACCACCCACGGCAGGGCATCGGTCACCTGCACGGCGAGACCGTTGCCCTGCAGGCGGAATCCAAGACCCTCGGCGGTACCGAACAGCAGGCACGCAGCGAGCACGCCCCATGGATGCGCCCGGCCCAGCAGCACCGCCACGACTGCGATCCAGCCGCGTCCGGCCGACATGTTCTCTGCGAACTGCACCACATTGCCGAGCGACAGCTGGGCACCGGCAAGGCCGGCCATCAGGCCCGAGAACACGACGGCGCCGTACTGGTAGGCGGTCACCGGCACGCCGCGGGTCTGGGCAGCAACGCGTCGCTCACCCACACCGCGGAGTCGCAGCCCGAGCGGCGTGCGGAACAGCACCACCCACAGCACGGGCACCAGCACGTAGGCGAAGAACCCGGGCAGCGTCATCCGGAACAGCGCCTCGCCGACAACCGGCAGGTCACTCAGCACCGGCACCGCGAACCGCTCGAGGCCGACAATCGCGTCGTCGAGGAAGACACCGCGCACATCGAAGATCTGCGGCAACAGGAATCCGGTGAGCCCGACGGCGAACAGGTTGACGGCGACGCCGATGACAATCGGATCGCCGTGTCGAGTGACGTTGCCCACCGCAAGCAGCAACGACGTTGATGCGCCGGCCAGCATCGCTGCCAGCAGGCCGAGATAGGCGTTCCCCGACGCATACGACACGGCAACAGCCGTGAATGCACCGAGCAGCATCATCCCCTCGAGTGAGACCTGGAACACTCCGGCACGCTCGCAGATGAGACCCCCGAGCGCAGCAAGCAGGATCGGCACGCTGGCGCGCGCGACCGAGTCGAGCAGTGCGGCATCGAAGAGCTGATCGAACATCAGGTCTCCGGTCTCTCTGGCGCCGTCATCGGCGTACGCACCAGCACGATGCGGGCAACGAGGGCGAGGATGACGACTGCCTGCAGCACCTGTGCCAGCTGCCAGCTCACGCCAGCTGTCCGCTGCATCGCAAGGCCACCCACCTGCAGCGCCGAGAAGAACACCCCGGCTGCGAGTACCGGCCACGCCCGGTGCGCAGCAAGCAACGTCACGAGCAGCCCCGTCCATGCGAATCCCGAGCCATCGAGGTCGCCGTCGACGAACCGACCCGACTGGCCGAGCACGAGATGGGCGCCCACCGCACCGGCGACGGCACCACCCGCGAGCATCGCCAGCACCGACTGGCGCGTGGTACGCACGCCGCCGTATCGCGAGAAGCGCAGGTTGAGGCCCGAGATGAACCCCTCGTAGCCGGCCACCGTGCGGTTGTTGCGCAACGACACCGACACGACGAGCAACAGCACGGCAATCGCCGACACGCTCGCACCGGCCAGCCAGTCGGGTGCGGGTATGCGCGCCGCATCGCCGACCGGGACGGTGGTGTTGGACGTCTCAGTGGTGTCGAGGAAATAGAACTTCACCAGGTAGCTGCAGAGCGCCACGGCCGGCGCGTTCAGCAGCAGGCTGGTGATCAGGATCGGCAGCTTCAGCCACGCCTGGCCGATCGCGGGCAGCGCCGCCCATGCAGCGCCGACGAGGGCCCCCGCAAGAACAGCCGCCAGGATGCGGATGATCCCAGGCCCCGGCAGGTTGATGGCAGTGATCGCTGCGGCGAAGCCGCCGATCACCATCTGACCCTCGCCTCCGAGGTTGACGATCCCGGTGCGGAAGGGAATCGAGAGCGCGATCGCCATCCCGACGATGGGAATCGCCCGGTTCACCACCGTGCGCGGACCCGACTTCGTGGCAGCCCCCTTCCAGATCTCGGCGTATGCCTCGAGCGGATTCGAGCCAGAGATGAGAATGACGATGGCCACCAGCACGAACGCGATGACAATCGATGCCGTCACCGGATTGCGCGCCACCGCAATGCCACGACCGGATGCCCACGCCACCAGCCGGCGGGGCGCGCTGATGTCGGCGGGTGCAGTCGGCAGCATCCCTGCGTCAGCCACGTGACACCTCAGCCACCCGACACCTCAGCCAGTTGCGTGCGCGCACCGGTCATGTACAGGCCGATCTCTGCTTCGTCAGTGGCACGGGGATCGAGTTCGGCAACGATTCGGCCTTGGAACATCACCAGCACCCGAGTCGACAGGGCGAGGATCTCCCACAGCTCTGCTGACACCATCACGATCGCCGTGCCGGCATCGCGCTGCTCGATGAGGCGGCCGTGGATGAACTCGATGGCGCCAACGTCGACACCGCGCGTCGGCTGCTCGACGACCAGCACCGGGGCGCCGTGCGCCATCTCGCGGGCCACGACGACCTTCTGCAGATTGCCACCCGACAGCTGGCCAACGAGCTGGTCGGGACCCGACACCTGGATGCCGTACTCGTCGATCAGCGCGTCGGCGTGCGCGGCCACCTCGCGCCGCCGCAGCCACGAGCGGCGCTGGAACCGATGCTGCCGCTGGTAGCCCATCAGCAGGTTCTCGCGCGTCGTTGCAGCCCCCGCCGAGCCGACGCGATACCGATCCTCGGGCACGAACGACAGTCCAGCAGCGCGACGCTCGCCGACAGAACGTCCGGCAAGGTCAGCGCCGTCCAGCACGATCGATCCGGCAGTCGGCTCGCGCAGTCCGAGAATCGCCTCTACCAACTCGGTCTGTCCACTTCCCGTGACACCCGCAATGCCGACGATCTCTCCTGCCGCGACATCGAGGCTGACCCCGCTCACTCGGCGGACACCCGATGCGTCGACGACATCGAGATCGCTCACGCGGAGCCGCACGACTCCGGGCACGTGCTCATGGCGGCGCTGGGCGGTGTCGACGCTGCGTCCGGTCATAGCCAACGACATCGATGCCGGCGTGGTCTCTGCCACCAGCATTTCGTCGACGACCCGTCCGCGCCGCAGCACCGTGACCCGGTCGCTGGTGGCCATCACCTCGTTCAGCTTGTGGGTGATGAAGAGGATCGTGCGTCCGTCAGCGCGCAGCTGTCGGATGATCTCGAACAGTCCGTCGCGCTCCTGGGGCGTCAGCACTGCCGTGGGCTCATCGAGGATCAGCACCCGTGCGTCGCGGTACAGCGCCTTCAGGATCTCGACACGCTGCAGGGTGCCGACGCCGAGATCCTCGCATCGCACCGTGACGTCGACACCGAGACCGAACGACGATGCGAGTTCGCCCACGATCCGATCTGCTGCCGCCCTGTCGACAAACGGACCGCGTCGCGGCTCGTGGCCGTACACCACATTCTCGGCGACCGTCATCGTGGGAAAGAGCTGAAACGACTGGTGCACCATCCCGAGGCCGGCGGCCATTGCATCGAGCGGCGACTTGAAGCGCACGGGTTCGCCCCGGACGAGGATCTCTCCCTCGTCCGGGGCGATCAGCCCGTACAGGATTGACATCAGGGTCGACTTGCCGGCCCCGTTCTCGCCCACGATGGCATGCACCTCGCCCGAATGCACCGTGAGATCGATCGCATCGTTGGCGACGACCCCCGGATACCGCTTGGTGATGCCCCGGAGCGCGAGTTCGACCGTCATGACTGTCGACCCGTCAGTGGGTCTGTCAGCCCGCCATCAGCGGATCGGGGATCACCAGTTCGCCCGAGATGATCTTCTCGGCGGCAGCCTTCACCGCTTCGATCACGTCCGGGTGCTCAGCGATCACGCAGCCGCTGTCGGCGACGTCGTCCTGGAGGGCGATCACGCCCATGCCGCCATCGGCGAGGCCGAACGACACCACCGACTCAGCGGTGCCGCCGACGACCTTCTCGATCAGCTGCGAGACGACTGCATCGACCAGCTTCAGGTTGTTGTCGACGATCTGGCCGGGTGCCTTCGGGCACTCGTTGATGTCGACGCCGTAGCTGAAGAAGCCCTGCTCGGTGGCGGCCTCGAAGACGCCGCCGTTCGAGCCGGCACCCACCGCGAAGATGTGGTCGAGGCCCTGCGCTGCGAGCGACAGTGCCTGCTCCTTGGCGCGTGCGGGATCGGTGAACGGGCTGTCGCCGCCGATCCAGACCTGCGAGTCGGTGATCGAGGGGTCGACGCTCTGGGCACCGAGCGCGAACGAGTCGGTGTACCGGTGCAGGAACGGAATGTCGAGCGCGCCGACTGATCCGATCTTCTTGGCCTCGCTGAGCGAGCCAGCCATGATGCCGAGCAGGTACGCACCCTCGTATTCACGGAAGACACCGCAGTGCAGGTTGGCCGGCGGCGCCTCTGGGCACGAGTCGATCAGGATGAACTGCTGCTCTGGGTTCGCTGCCGAGAACTCTGCGGCGAGGTCGGTGAAGTCGAAGGTGTTCATCACCACCACCGTCGGCTTCTCCTCGATGGCTGCCTCGAGGTTGGCGCGGCGGCTGTTGAGGTCGGTCGACTCGAACATCTTCGCCTCGCCACCGAGCTTCGCTGCCGCGTCCTGCGTGCCCTTCCATCCCAACTCGAGGAAGGGGTTGCCGCCGATCGGCGTCGGCGGCAGGTAGATGAACGTGTAGTCGCCATCGCCGCCGTCTCCCGACGAGTCGCCACCGCAACCTGCGGCGACGACGGCCAAGGCGACCGCGGCGCCGAGCAGGGCCCGGCGGCGGCGTGTCCGTGTTGAAGTCATGTCTCTCCCTTGTTCGTTGCTGCTGAGCCACGTGGTTCGGCGCTCATCAGAGGGCCTCCCCTTCGCGGAAGTTGACGATGCGCCGGTCGGTGACCAGCGCATCGATGAGACCCACGGGGGTGACATCGAACGCGGGGTTGACGGCGAGCGTGCCCGGCGGGCACATCGCCATTCCCCTGATCGACACCACCTCGTCGGTGCTGCGGTCTTCGATCTCGATATGAGCGCCGTCGGGGGTGGCCACATCAACGGTCGACTCTGGCGCCACGATCACGAACGGCACGCCCGCGTGTCGCGCGGCGAGCGCGAGCGCGAGTGTTCCCACCTTGTTCGCCGTGTCGCCGTTGGCCGCAATCCGATCGGCCCCGGCGACGACCGCGTCGGCGAAGCCGCGGGCGAGCAGCGACGCAGCAGCAGAGTCGACGAGCAGCCGGAATGGGGCACCCATCCGCTGCAGTTCCCACGCCGTGAGCCGGCCGCCCTGCAGCAGAGGGCGGGTCTCGAGCGGCAATGCCTCGGCGAGCAGATCACGCTCATGAAGGGTCTGAATGACGGCAAGTGCAGTGCCGCGCTCGACAGTGGCCAGGCCGCCGGTGTTGCAGATAGTCATCACCCGCAGGGGACGATGCCCGCACAGCCGCAGCAGCAGGTCGGCACCGCGCTCGCCCATGGCGTACGAAGCCTCACGCTCGTCGTCGCGAACTGCGTCGGCCTCGGCAAGCGCCGCTGCTGCGCTGGTGGCAGCGGCGGCAACGCGGTCGACCATGCGAGCCAGATTGACGGCCGTGGGGCGCGCCGCCCGCAGGCGGGCGACCTCACGGTCGAACGCAGCACGGTCGCGGGCAGGGTCGTGCACGAACGCAGCGAGCGCCACGCCGTAGGCACCCGCCACCCCGATCGCCGGGGCGCCCCGCACGGCGAGGCGCTGGATGGCACCGATCACCTCGTCGACCGTGGTGCAGCGAAGCATCACCAGTTCCTGCGGCAAGCGCGTCTGGTCGATCAGCTCGACCGCTCCATCGACCCACGACACCGTGTGATGGACGACCCGCCCCCCAGGCGACTTGTCAGACAACACCATCGGCGACAGTACGGCTCGCCGCCCTGCAGGTCAAGGCTCTGCTTCGCGGAACAATCCTCGAGATCAGGTGACACGCAGCAGGCTGAACTGGAATCTGCCCTCCACGAACCAGGTCCGCGAGAATGCAACGCCCCGGTTGCGGTCGTCGAAGTGCAACTGCTCGAGCAGCACGAACAGCGGGTGTGATGGCTCCTCAAACCAGCCGATGTCGTGACCGTCAGAGGCGTGCACGGTGACGAACGCTGAACGCACCACCACGCCGTGCCGCTCGAGCAGGGCGAACAGCGAACCGTCGATCGACTGGAGCTCGAACCCCTCGTCGAACACCGAACGGGGCACGGCGTCGCGGGCGTAGGCGACCACCTCATCGTCGGCCAGCACCTCGCGTTCCAGCGCCAGCACCACCGAGCCAGGATCCACCGAAAGCGCTGCGGCCTCGTGCTGCGAGGCCTCGCGCAGCGAGATCGAGCGGAAGCGCATCCCGGGCCGCCGACCCATGCGCTCGATGGTGCGCGAGATCGACTCGAGACGATGCAGGTCGGCAGCGACCACGCTCGACATCGCCGTGGCAAAGGTTCCGAGACCGTGAATCGTGAACGTGAGTCCACGGCTGTCGAGTGTGCGCAGCGCCGTTCGCACCGTCGGCCGCGAGACTCCGTATTCGGCGGCCAGTTCGTGCTCGGAGGGCAGCTTCTCGCTCGGTGCCCACTCGCCGCGCTCAAGGCGCTCGCGGAGGCTGTCGGCGACGGCAGCCGAACGCTTCTGCGGTGGCACAACCGGCGCGGTCATCGCTGCGAATGTACTGCGACGCTGACCTTTGACGCTGAATCGACGTGTCGATAGGTTGTCTGACAACTTGGGAGGGCGCGAATGATCGGGATCGATCTCACGGGAATGGTCGTCGCCATCACCGGTGCTGCTGGCGGCATCGGCACTGGCATTACTGAGCGCTTCGCTGCAGCAGGTGCATCGCTCGTACTGCAGCATCACCGCAGTCCCGCGCCCACAGCAGCGACCGATCACATCGCCGTGCAGGTCGACCTCACCGACGAGCACGCCCCGAGCGCACTGGTCGAGGCGGCTGTCGGCCGGTTCGGCCGGCTCGACTGTCTCGTCAACAACGCTGCCGTGCAGCCGCACGCTGAGTTGACGTCGATGACGGATGCCCAATGGCACGAGATGATCGAGACGAACCTCACCGCGGCGCACCGCCTCACGCTCGCCTTTGCCCACCATGTCATCGGCCGCAACGGCGAAGGCTCGGTCGTGCACATCAGCTCGATCGAAGGCACCCAGCCGGCTTCCGGGCACGGTCACTACGGCGTGTCGAAGGCGGCCCTGCTGATGCACGCCAAGGTGGGTGCCATTGAACTGGGCAAGAACCGCATCAGGGTGAACGCCGTGTCGCCTGGGCTCATCCACCGAGACGGCATCGAGCAGGCCTGGCCGGAAGGTGTCAACCGCTGGCTCGAGAAGGCACCACTCGGCAGGCTCGGCACACCCGCCGACATCGGCAACGCCTGCGTCTTCCTGTGCTCGCCCCTCGCCGCGTGGGTCAGCGGCGCCAACCTCGTTGTCGACGGCGGCGTCTCGGCACGATCCACGTGGTGACCGCCCCGTGAACTCCACCCACCACATCGCCACAGGGAGCCCCGCATGAAGCTCGCCGACAGAGTCATCATCGTCACCGGCGGCGCCGGTGGCATCGGCAAGGGCATCGGCGCAGCGCTGCTCGCCGAGGGAGCCAAGGTCGTGCTCACCGACCTCGACGCCGCCAGGGTCGCTGCCGCCGCCGCAGAGATCGACCCCAGTGGCAGCCGAACTCATGCACTGGCCGCCGACCTCGCCGACCCGACCGCCGTCGACTCGCTTATCGCCAACTCGGTGGCGCACTTCGGCGAACTGCACGGCCTCGTCAACAATGCCGGCTTGATCGTGATGGATTCGGCATGGGACGCCACGGCGGCCGACTGGACTCGCCAGCTCGACGTCAACGTGACGGCATCGTTCACCACGGCGCGCGCAGCGGCGCGGCACCTCCGAACGCACGGCGGCGGCTCGATCGTCAACGTGTCCTCGAACTGCGGCAAGGTCGGCTACAACAACATGGCCGCCTACAACGCATCGAAGGCGGCAGTCATCAGCCTCACCCGCTCGCTCTCGCGCGAATGGGCCGACGACAACATCAACGTCAATGCCGTATGCCCCGGCGCAGTCGATACCCCGATGCTGTCGGGCGTCGCCGACTGGCTGGCACCGCGCATCGGCGCTCCGGCCGACGAGATCCTGGCTGGAATGTCGGCAGCCCAGCTGGGTCGCAAGATCGCGCCGATCGAGGTCGGCCGCGTCGTGGCATTCCTGCTCTCCGACGACGCAGTCATCATCCGCGGCCAGTCGATCAGCATCGACGGCGGCGACACTCCCTACTGATCCCAGCCCCGCTGTCCACTCCCACAGCCACGACGAGGAACCCCATGCCCACGCCGACAGTCGACTGGACGCTGCCCCCGACCGGCGACGCGCTCGACGAGCTGGTGATCGCGTCGCGTGCGCTCGGTGGCGATCCCAGCCTCGTGCTGCACGGTGGCGGCAACACCTCGGTGAAGGCGCCGTTCTCCGACATCACCGGCGAGATGATCGATGCGCTCTACGTGAAGGGTTCCGGCTGGGATCTCGGCACCATCGAGCGACCTGG
>JBJOMQ010000076.1:0-10885 GCA_046052275.1 Actinomycetota bacterium
GTTCGCGGCGATCGCCGGCGGGGCGATCCCGCTCGCGCTCCACTCGTTCCGGCTCGACCCGAGCGTCGCGGCCGGCCCGGTGACGCTCGTCATCGCCGACACGGCGACGACCGTTGCGGCCGGAATCCCGACCTGCGAGCCGACGAGTGCGACGAATGCTGCCTCGCGGACCCCGAGTCCGCCAGGGGCCGGGAGTGTGAGTATTCCCGCCAGCCACGATGCGCTCGCCGCAGCGATGGCGGTTGCCGGCGACAGGCCGATCTCGAACGAGCCGGCAACGAGCCACGTAGTCAGGCCGATCGCTGTCCATGCAGGCAGCGCAGCTGCGGCGACGCGCAGCACTGCGACGAGGCTCAGCGAGGCAGTGTCGCCGATATTCAGTGCGCTGCCCGCCCGTCGTCGGACGGGGGGCAGTGCGATGGCGACGAGTGCGGCAGTGCCCGCGGCGGCCACCCACCACGGAGTCCCCTCGATCCATCCTGCGAGCCCGCCGAGCGCCACGAATGCTGCGCCGCAGGCCACGATGCCGACGTTGCTCAATGCAACGCTTCCGTAGGCGAGCCGAGCCGGCACGCCGGCGCGGCGGGCGAGTTCGCCCTGTCCGACGACGTGCCAGATCCCTCCCGGCACGTACTTGCCGACCTGGCCGACAGCGAACCAGCGAGCAACATCTCCGAGAGGCTGGTCTGCGTCGACGGCTCTCAGCGACGACCGCCACGGCAGTGCGAGGAGGCCGACGCTGGCGACTGCGGCGGCGGTCGCTGCCACCAGCATGAGTGGCGCCGCCTCGCCGATGACGTCACCGACCTCGTCATAGTGGCGGCGGGCCGCAACTGCTGCGCCCACTGCGGCGATGGCGATGATGATCTGTCCGGCGACTGCGACCAGCCGGGCCCTGCTGCGTCCGGTCAATCCTCGTCCTTGCCGCAGGCGTCGAGTTCGGCGCGCCGCTGGCGGTACCTCGTATCGGCGACGAGTCGGCGAGTGCTCGCCATCAGGTCGGCGAGGAACGCAACGGCCAGGATCTGTGCGCCGACGAGCAGAAATACCGATGCGATGACGAGGCTGGGAACCCGTGACTGGTAGTCGTCGGCGAACTGCCACAGGATGAGCCACCGCGCGATGAGCCCGACTCCAATCACAGCGGGAACTGCGGCGATGGCAGCGAAGAATCGGAACGGCCGATAGATCGCAAAGCTGCGAATGATGGCCGCAGCGCTGCGGCGCACATACTGAGCGGAGCTGCGCGCGAGCCGTGAAGGACGGGTCTGGGGGTTCACCTCGATCGGCACCGACACGACGGCAAGCTGCTCGGCGCCGGCTTGGATGAGCGTCTCCATCGTGTAGGTGAACCTGCCGAAGACATGGAGACGGAGTGCCGTCTCGCGGTTCATCGCCCTGAAGCCGCTCGCAGCATCGGTGACCGGCGTGCCCGATGCCATGCGGACGACTCGCGTGCCAAGGCGCTGGAGCCTCTTCTTGATGGGGGAGAAGTTGTCGATCGACTCGATCGGGCGCTCACCGACGACGAGGTCGGCGGAGCCGTCGAGAATGGGTGCGACGAGTACCGGAATCGACGATGCCGAGTACTGGTTGTCGGCGTCGGTATTGACGACCACGTCGGCACCGAGTCGGAGGGCAGTGTCGAGGCCGGTGAGGAACGCCGTAGCGAGGCCGCGATTGCGCTGGTGACTGACCACGTGGTGCACGCCGCACTGGCGTGCGATCTCGACCGTGTTGTCTGTGCTGCCGTCGTCGACGACGAGGAACATCACGTTCTCGAAGCCGTCGAGTGTCCGAGGTAGGTCGGCCACGGTGGCTGCGAGCGTCTGCTCCTCGTTGAAGCACGGAATCTGGATGACCAGCGTGCGCTGCCGCGATGACATCGTTGAGAGCGTAGCGAGTCCGGTGTCGATGGCCCCTCCAGCCAGCGATCAGGTGGTCGTTGCGCTGACGGGTCCGACCTCGATGGCCGCGATGCCGCGCGCCGCGCTGGGATGCGAGATGGAGAACGTCGCCGTGCCGGTGCTCAGCGCGTCGGCAGAGGGATGCGACGAGTCAGACAGGCGCACGGTTGCGGCGTAGTTGCCGCCGAGCAGGGGTACGTGTTCGACTGGCACGGTGAGTGTGCCGCGTCCCTGCAGTGGGGCAAGGCCCACTGCGGTGAGATCGATGTCGAGGGCGAAGATCGTCTGGCCGACGTCGGTGTCGACGGCAAGGTGCAGCATCGGGGACTCGACGATGACGGATGACTCGTAGTCGACGACGACATCGAGGCCCTCACCGGGCGCAAGGTACGACCGGTCGGTCCGCGTGCGCACCCGAGCCTGGAGGATCGATGTTGCGGCAGGTGCGGCAGCGGCAGTGTCGTTCTTCAGGTCGCCCCGCAGGCGCTCTCGGAATACTCGGATTGCCTCGCCGGGTGCGGTGTCGGCGATGAGGCCGCCGCGGTGCAGCACGAGCGCGCGGCTGCAGACCTGACGGACAACGTCGGCGCTGTGCGTGACGACCACGATGGTGCGTCCTTCGCGCTGGAACTGCCGAACACGGTCGAGGCACCGGCGCTGGAATACCTCGTCGCCCACGGCAAGCACCTCGTCGACGAGGAGGATGTCGGGATCGACGTTGACTGCCACTGCAAAGCCGAGCCGGACGTACATGCCGCTCGAGTAATGCTTCACCGGCTCGTCGATGAACTGCTCGAGCCCCGAGAACTCGACGATCTCGTCGAAGCTGCGGCCGATGTCGCGACGGCTGATTCCGAGAAAGGCTGCGTTGATGTAGACATTCTCGCGGCCGGTGAGATCGGGATGGAATCCGGCGCCGAGCTCGAGGAGCGATGCGATTCGCCCTGAGATTCGAATCGTGCCCGTGGTGGGCTTGAGGATGCCGCTCAGGCACTTCAGCAGCGTGCTCTTTCCTGATCCGTTGTGCCCGAGTATTCCGAGTGTCTGGCCGGCCGGGATGTCGAGGTCGAGCGGCTGCAGGGCTGTGAAGTCGCGGTATTTCGACCGACCCATGCGCAACAGCTGCTGCTTGATCGAGTCGGGACGATCGGAATGCAGGCGGAACACCTTGGAGATGCCGCTCGCGAGGATGGCGCTCATGGTCAGAGCACCTCCGCGAAGTTGCCCTCGGCGCGATCGAAGAGACGCAGTGCGGCGAGGAACAGCACAGCACCGACGACGAAGACGATGCCGATGTTGCGCAGGTACCACCACTGCGACACGTCGGGCAGCAGTCGGCGGCCACCGACGGTGTCGGATGCGAAGATCGCCCGCTGGAAGACAGTGACGATCGGGGTGACGGGGTTGATGAGCGGCAGCCAGGAAGGAAGGCCTCGTCCGTCGAACCATCGCGACGCGCGCTCGTAGTCGTAGATGATGGGGTTCGCCCAGAACAACGCGATCATCGCGAGATCGAGCAGGTGGCGCGTGTCGCGGGCATAGACATTGACAGTCGAGAGGGTGAGCGCTGCGCTGGCCAGGAGCAGGGTGATGGCGAGGATCCCGATCGGGAGCAGCCAGACGTAGCCCCATGCAACCCCGTGCCACATCGCGATGAGCGCGATCGAGAGCGCCACGCTCTGGAGACCGAGGTGGATCAGGGCTGCTCCGAGGGTTGCGAGTGGAAGGACGGCCCGCGGAAACGCCACCTTCGAGACGAGCGCCTGGTTGACGGTGATGGCATCGACCGACTTCGACAGCGTGGTGCTGACGTATGTCCAGACGATGAGGCCGGCGAGGAGCCAGATGGCGAAGCCCTCGAAGCCGGCGCCGAGGATCGAGAAGACGACGGAGTACACGCAGAGCAGGAAGATCGGCTGGGCCATCGACCATAGGAAGCCGAGCGCCGAACTCTTGTAGCGGACCTTGAGCTCACGCCGCACCAGCCCGCTGAGCAGCTCGCGGTAGGTCCAGATCTCGCCGAGATGTACTCGAACCGACCGGCGGGAGGCGATCACCCTCATCTCGACATCGGCCTCAACCACGCCGTGGAGGCTACCCGCAGCATCGGAGCCGCTGGCAGCATGCGCTCAGCCGGTGTCAGCTAGCGAGTGGCCTCGTCACGGGCGACTTGCCGGGTGTAGCGCTCGACCTGCTTGGCGAATGCGCGATCGGCGAGGCGAATTGCGCCTGCGTCGTCGACCCCGAGGCGGGCGCGCAGCACGGCGAGGTACACCTGTCGGTCTCCCGCAGTGCGGGCGTCGAGCATCTCGAGGGTCTCGTCGTCGAACTGCGAGCCGTGGAACGGCACCGGCACGGGCGTGGCTCCCATGTCGTTCTCGCGGAGCTCTGGGGTGTCGATGCCGATGAACGCGGTGAAGTCGTCCCAGAACGACGATGACTCGACGAACAGCACTGCTCCGAGCGTTCGGAGGTTCGCGAGCGACCTCTCAGTGGCATCGGCGAGCTCAGCCTCGAGGAGCGGCCGGTCGGCGGGAAGATCGGCGCCGCAGAGCAGCCGGACGTGGAGGTTGTCGTGCTGGTGTGCGCCGGCCGGTTGCTCGAGGAATCGCTTGAGGCCGTCGACGGCTGTCCGCTCGACCTGGTAGTCGCCGTACGCAGCTGTCATCGCCGGAAGCCTGGCGCTCCAGTAGAGCTGGTGCGAGAGGAGTCTGGCGCGGGGCTCGCGGACCACCGTGAAGACGTCACCGGGATCCATGAACCTCGTGATGGTCTGGTAGGCAAGATGTCCGGCGACGAGCCGTGCGTCGAGCATGACCGGGACGTCGTGCCTCGTGAGCGTGCGCCGACGGATCGGCTCGGCGAACGTGTCGTACCGGTCGAAGTTCCCGAAGAGCACGTCGTCGAACTGGTACGGAGAGCTGTCAGCTTCTGCATACGTGGAAGTGAGCGCGGTCCGGATGCTCTTGCCAGCGGTCTTGGGAATGTGCAGGAACCCGCATCGCGGACGGGGTTCTGCGGGGTTCTCGCTGAGTGTCAGCATGCGTACGGATCGATGGCGTCAGGATCGATGTCGTGCCGGCGGAGTGCATCGGCGACCGCATCTGGGCTAGCGCTTCCGCGCTGGGCGAGTGCCGACAGCACGGCAACCACGACGTGGCCCGCATCGATCTCGAAGAATCTCCGGAGCGCCTCGCGAGTGTCGCTGCGGCCCATGCCATCCGTGCCGAGCGGCACGAACGGACGCTCGACGAACCGGGCAACCTGCTCGGGGACGATCTTCATGAAGTCGGTGACGGCGACGATAGGGGCATTTCCGGAACCCATCAGCGACGCGACCAGCGGCTGTCGACGCGGCTGCGACGGGTGCAGCCGGTTCCAGCGCTCAGCGGCAAGGGCGTCTTCGCGCAGTGCCTTGTACGAGGTGGCTGACCACAGGTCGACGTGGATGCCGTGCACCTCGGCCAGCTCGGCAGCAGCAGCGCGAGCGGCACCCTGCGCGGATCCGCTGAAGACGATGCTCGCCGCGGGCTCGATGCCGTCTGGTGTCGTCGACCAGCGGTAGAGGCCGCGAGTGATGTCGTCACGGCTGATTCCGTCGGGCATCGGCGGCATGGGGTAGTTCTCGTTGTACAGGGTGAGGTAGTAGAAGACGTCGCGCTCGTCATCGGAGGCGCCAGGCCCGTACATCCGGTCGATGCCGGCGTTCACGATGGCAGCGACCTCATAGGCAAAGGCCGGGTCGTACGCCTGGCATGGAGGCACCGTGCTGGCCAGCACCAGCGAATGGCCGTCCTGGTGCTGAAGTCCTTCGCCGAGCAGCGTGGTGCGGCCGGCAGTGGCGCCCATCAGGAAACCGCGGGTGCGCGCGTCGGCTGCCTGCCAGATGAGGTCGCCGACGCGCTGGAACCCGAACATCGAATAGAAGGTGTAGAAGGGGATCATCGGCACGCCGCGAGTGGCGTATGCGGTGCCGGCGGCGATGAAGCTGGCCATCGACCCGGCCTCGGTGATGCCCTCTTCGAGGATCTGTCCCTTTGCCGACTCGGCGTAGTTCAGGAGGAGGTCGTGGTCGACCGGCTCGTACTTCTGTCCCTGTGAGGCGTAGATCTTGAGGGCGGGGAACAGCGAGTCCATGCCGAAGGTTCGCCCCTCGTCGGGGATGATCGGGACGATGTGCTGTCCGACACCTGGATCGCGGGCGAGACTCCGCAGCAGCCGGGTGAAGCCCATCGTCGTGCTGACGGCCTGATCGCCGGAGCCCTTGAGCAGCTCGTCGAACACCGACTGCTCCGGCATGACAAGTGGCCGTCGGGTGCGCACGATGCGCTTGGGTATCGATCCGCCGAGCGCGCGTCGGCGCTCGACCATGTACTGGTACTCGATGGAGTCGTCGCTCGGGCGGAAGTAGGGCGGGTGATCGCCGTCGAAGTCGGAGTCGGGGATCTCGTCGCCGAGGTGCAGCCGGTCGCGAAGGGCGATGAGCTGGTCCTTTGTCATCTTCTTGATCTGGTGCGTGGCGTTGCGCGCCTCGATGTCGGGACCGAGGGTCCAGCCCTTGATGGTCTTGGCGAGGATCACCGTGGGACGGCCAGTGCCGAGGTTCTCCACGGCGGCCTTGTACGCCGCGTAGAGCTTGCGGTAGTCGTGGCCGCCGCGGGGAAGGGTCTGCAGATCGTGGTCGGTGAGGTGGGCGACGATCTGGCGCAGCCTCGGGTCGGGGCCGAAGAAGTTGTCGCGGATGTACTGGCCGTCCTCGGTGGCGAAGCGCTGGAACTCGCCGTCGACCGTGTTGTTCATCGTGTTGAGCAGTACGCCGTCCTTGTCCATGGCGAGCAGCTCGTCCCAGCGCGATCCCCAGATCACCTTGATGACGTTCCAGCCCGCGCCGCGGAACACGGCCTCGAGTTCCTGGATGATCTTGCCGTTGCCGCGCACGGGACCATCGAGGCGTTGCAGGTTGCAGTTGACGACGAAGATGAGGTTGTCGAGCCGCTCGCGGCTGGCGAGCGAGAGTGCGCCAAGGGTCTCGGGCTCGTCGCACTCGCCATCGCCGATGAAGGCCCAGACGCGGCTGGTGCTCGTGTCGTCGAGCTCGCGGTTCAGCAGGTAGCGGTTGAAGCGAGCGTGGTAGAGAGCGGTGAGCGGGCCGAGGCCCATCGACACAGTGGGAAACTCCCAGAACTCCGGCATCAGCCGCGGGTGTGGGTAGCTCGAGAGGCCGCGGCTGCCCCGTCCGATCTCGCGGCGGAAGTGGTCGAGGTCGTCGGCGTCGAGCCGTCGCTCGAGGAAGGCGCGGGCGTAGACGCCCGGCGCAGCGTGGCCCTGGATGTAGACGTGGTCGCCAGCGGTGCCGTCGTCCTTGCCGCGGAAGAAGTGGTTGAAGCCGAGCTCGTACAGGCTCGCTGAGCTGGCGAAGGTGCTGAGGTGGCCGCCGATGCCCTCGGCCGCCTTGTTGGCGCGCACGACCATCATGGCGGCGTTCCAGCGGACAAAGCTTCGGATGCGCCGCTCGAGGTGCTCGTCACCGGGGAACCACGGCTCGGAATCGCGCGGGATGGTGTTGACGTACGGGGTGCTGACCGTGGCCGGGAAGCTCACCTGCGACTCGCGGGCACGCTCGAGCAGACGGCTGAGCAGGTACTGGGCACGCGTCTTTCCATGGACGTCGATGACGGCACCGAGGCTGTCGAGCCACTCGGCGGTCTCGACCGGGTCGGTGTCGGGAAGCTGGTTGACGTACCCGTCGAAGATCATGCACTGAGTCTGCCATCGACCCGTCGCGAGTGTGCGGCCCGTAGTGTCGCCGCGTGACTTCGCTGCCCGATCGAGTGTCCTCCCCGGCTCGCCAGCCGACTGTCGTCTACACCGACGGGGCCTGCTCGGGAAACCCGGGCCCGGGGGGATGGGCGTGGGCGGTGTCACCCGAGGGCACGCCGAGCGGCTCGGGTGGCGAGCGGTCGACGACCAACCAGCGGATGGAGCTTCGTGCGGTGATCGAGGCAGTGCAGTCGCTGGAAGGGCCCCTCGTCGTGGTCAGCGACAGCACCTACGTGGTGCACTGCTTCCGCGATCGGTGGTGGGTGCGCTGGAAGGCGAACGGATGGAAGAACTCCAAGCGGGAGCCGGTGGCCAACACCGACCTGTGGATGCCGCTCGTCGAACTGGTCGCCGAGCGCCAGCCGGAGTTCCGGTGGGTGAAGGGGCACAGCGGCGACCCGATGAATGACCTTGTCGACCGTCTCGCCGTGGCTGCGGCGCAGGGGGCGTGATCGACGGCTCGGCTTGGTGGTGCCGGGCGTCCGGCGCATAGGGTCATCGCATGGACATCAACGGTGCAGTCGCAATCGTCACGGGCGGTGCCTCCGGCATCGGCGCCGCCTCGGCCCGCCTTCTCGCAGCGAGGGGAGCAAAGGTCGTCGTCGCCGATCTGGCCCACCAGTCGGAGAAGGGCCAGGCGCTGGCCTCGGAGATCGGCGGCGCGTTCTGCGCGGTCGACGTCACGAGCACCGACGACATCGTGAACGCCGTGGAGATGGCGAAGAGCATGGGCCCGCTGCGGGTGCTCGTGAACTCTGCAGGCATCGGATGGGCGCAGCGCACGGTTGGCAAGGACGGCTCGTACGAGTCGGCCGCGAATCTCGATGCCTTCAAGAAGGTCATCGCCATCAACCTCATCGGCACGTTCGACTGCATTCGCATTGCAGCGACAGCGATGAGCACGACCGAGCCGATGGACAACGGCGAGCGCGGTGCCATCGTCAACATCGCCTCGGTTGCAGCGTTCGACGGCCAGATCGGGCAGGCGTCGTATTCGGCGTCGAAGGGCGGCGTTGTCGGCATGACGCTGCCGATTGCACGCGACCTTGCGGCGGTGGGCGTCCGGGTGAACACGGTTGCGCCGGGGCTGATCGACACGCCGAT
The DNA here is from genome assembly GCA_046052275.1 of Actinomycetota bacterium. GTDB lineage: Bacteria > Actinomycetota > Acidimicrobiia > Acidimicrobiales > Ilumatobacteraceae > UBA668. Next base: position 8,832 of record JBJOMQ010000076.1, read on the forward strand.
CTACGGCCAGGGTGACGCGAGCGAGCAGTTCAAGGCGAATCTGCAGAAGGGGGTGCTGTTCCCGCAGCGTCTCGGCCATCCCGAGGAGCTCGCCTCGGTGGTCGTCGAGTGCGTCACGAACAGCTATCTGAATGCCGAGACGATCAGGGTTGACGGCGGCATTCGCATGCCGCCGAAGTGACGGCTAGGTCGTGTAGTCGGCGTTGATCCGCACGTAGCCGTCGGTGAGGTCGCAGCCCCACACCGTGGCTGAGGCAGTTCCTCCGGGCGCGAGGGTGACATGGATGCGCACCTCGTCGCCGCGCATGTACTGGCTGAGCGCGGAGAGTCCTGCGTCATCGAGCGCGGCTGGGTAGACCTCGAGGTCGCCGAAGCGGATGACGACGGCGGATTGGTCGACCTCGTCGGCCGTGGTGCTCTTTCCGACTGCCATCGCCACCCTGCCCCAGTTGGGATCGGCGCCGTGCACTGCGGTCTTGACGAGGGGTGAGTTCACGATGGCCTTGGCCACGCGGCGTGCCTGGGCAACGGACGCAGCGCCGTCGACGGTGACCTCGATGAGCGTCTCGGCACCCTCGCCGTCGCGGGCGATCTGCCTGGTGAGCGACTCGCACACTGTGGCGAGTGCCGTCTCGAAGGCGGTGGCGTCAACCGGGCCAGCGAGTCCGCTTGCCAGCACGATGGCGGTGTCGCTGGTGGAGGTGTCGGAGTCGACGGACACGCAGTTGAACGTGCGATCGACCACTCGCCGGAACACGTTGTCGAGTTCGGCTGGCGGCAGTGCTGCGTCGGTGAACACGAGGGCGATCATCGTTGCCATGTCGGGTTCGATCATCCCGACGCCCTTGGCGACGCCCACTACACGTGCATCCGACCCGGCGATCGGCGATTCGGCCCACTTGCTCACCGTGTCGGTGGTCATGATGCCGCGGGCGACTGCGAGGGCATCGGTGGAAGTCGGCGGGATCGGCACGAGGTCGATGCCGGCGAGGATGCGGTCCATTGGCAGGTGGCGCCCGATGACGCCGGTGCTGGCGATGAGGACCTCAGATGGAAGGCACCCGAGCCGCCGGGCGATGGCGATCGTGATGTCCTCGGCGTCACGCAGGCCCTGGTCGCCCGTGGCGACGTTCGCGTTCTTCGACACGACTACGACTGCGCGGGCGCGACCGTCGGCGAGATGGCGGCGGCTGAGCTGCACGCTCGGCCCGGCGAACGAGCTGCGCGTGAAGACGCCAGCTGCCGGGCACGATGCACTGCATGCGACGACGGTGAGGTCGTCGGTGGAGTCCTTGATGCCGACATTGGCGACGTGCGCGGTGAAGCCGGAGGGGAGTGACGTCACGTCGGTGTCCCACGTCGATCGGCGAGCTGGCGTTCTCGGACTCTGCCCATGAGCGTGCCGAGCTGCTCGACGCCCCCGGGTCCGAGCGGCTCGAGCAGGTGCCGGCGGACGCTGTCGACATGGTCGGGCGCGGCGGTGTCGAGCTTGCGCCTGCCGTCGGAAGTGAGCCGCGCATAGGTGACGCGGCGGTCGTTCGAGCATGCAGCGCGCTCGACCCATCCGCTGCGGACGAGTCCGTCGAGGCGTCGAGTGAGCCCGCTGGGGGAGAGCTGCAGCTCGGCGGCCAGGTCGCACATGCGCAGTTGCGAATCGGGCGCCTCGCTGAGCAGCACGAGGACGCCGTAGTCGCCGTTGGTGAGCCCATGTGGTGCGAGGTCGGCCTCGAGGTCGGCCATCAGGTCGGTCACGGCGTGGACGAACGACCGCCACGAGGTCTGCTCGGTCTCGTCGAGCCAGCGTGTGCGCACTGGTCGTGATCCCATGCGCCGAGCGTAGCGAAGACTTGCGGTAGTGAATAGTTGCGGGCACAACTAAGTCGAGATATGGTGCCGTGGCGCGCACGACCGTGCGGCCGAACAAAGGAACCAGCAGCCATGTCGAACCTCTCCGCCCTCACTCCCGGCACCTGGAACGTCGATCCGACGCACAGCAGTCTCGAGTTCACCGTCCGCCACCTGATGATCTCGAAGGTCACCGGCCGGTTCACCGA
>JBJOMQ010000077.1:0-10784 GCA_046052275.1 Actinomycetota bacterium
TCGAAGACGTTGGCGGATCGTGGGTTGGCGCAGTACACGCCGTTCGATCAGATCGACAAGGCGCCGGAGGAGAAGGCGCGTGGGATCACGATCTCGATCGCGCATATCGAGTACGAGACCGAGAAGCGGCATTATGCGCATGTCGACATGCCGGGTCATGCGGACTACATCAAGAACATGATCACTGGTGCGGCGCAGGTGGATGGCGCGATCCTGGTGGTGGCGGCGACGGATGGTCCGATGCCCCAGACGCGTGAGCATGTGCTGCTGGCCCGCCAGGTGGGTGTGCCGTACATCGTGGTGGCGTTGAACAAGTCGGACATGGTGGACGACGAGGAGCTGCTGGCGCTGGTGGAGCTGGAGGTTCGCGAGCTGCTGAACGAGTACGAGTTCCCGGGTGATGATGCGCCGGTGGTGCGGGTGTCGGCGCTGAAGGCGCTGGAGGGCGACTCGGCGTGGCAGGACAAGGTGATGGAGCTGATGGCTGCGGCTGATACGTACATCCCCGAGCCCCAGCGCGAGCTGGACAAGCCGTTCCTGATGCCGATCGAGGACGTGTTCACGATCACGGGCCGTGGGACGGTGGTGACCGGCAAGGTGGAGCAGGGCAAGGTCCACACGGGCGACGAGATCGAGATCGTGGGGCTGCGTCCGACGCAGAAGACGGTGTGCACGGGTGTGGAGATGTTCCGCAAGCTGCTCGATGAGGGCCAGGCGGGCGACAACATCGGTGCGCTGCTGCGTGGCACGAAGAAGGAGGACGTCGAGCGCGGGCAGGTGCTGTGCAAGCCGGGGTCGATCACGCCGCATACCGAGTTCGAGGGTCAGGTGTACGTGCTGACGGCGTCGGAGGGCGGGCGTCACAAGCCGTTCTTCAACAACTATCGGCCGCAGTTCTTCTTCCGGACGACGGATGTGACGGGGACGGTGAAGCTGCCGTCGGGCACGGAGATGGTGATGCCCGGGGACAACATCACGATCCAGGTCGAGCTGGGCAAGCCGATCGCGATGGACGAGGGGCTGCGGTTCGCGATCCGCGAGGGCGGCCGTACTGTCGGCGCCGGCCGCGTCACCAAGATCACCAAGTAATCCGATTCGGCCCGGCCGGGCCGACCAGCGAACGAGGAGGGCGTCATGCCCAAGAACGACAAGAGGATCAAGATCACCCTCGAGTGCACCGAGTGCAAGAACCGCAACTACATCACGATGAAGTCGAAGATCAACGACCGTGAGCGGCTCGAGATGAAGAAGTACTGCAACCACGACCGGCGCCACACCCTGCACAAGGAGACCCGGTAAACGGGCCCGCAGGGCCGGGCCGAACCTCGAGGGGTGGCTGGTAGCGTTACCGGCCGTCCCTTCCGAGGGCAGTAGCTCAGTTGGTAGAGCATCGGTCTCCAAAACCGACGGTCGGGGGTTCGAGTCCCTCCTGCCCTGCCCAGCACAACAGAACCGAGTGAGTAGATGTCACTGGATGACCTCAACCGAGAGCAGAAGCGCACGCTGAAGCGGATGGGGGCCCTCGACGAGCAGGGCCGGCCCACCCGTGCGGCGGCGCCTGCGCGCCGGTCGGGCGAGGAGCGCGTCGGCCTCTTCCAGTACCTCCGCGAGGTCCGCGACGAGATGCGCAAGGTGGCATGGCCCAAGTGGCCCGAGGTCCGCCGCTTCTCAATCATCGTGCTGGTGACAGTGCTCATCTTCACCGGGTTCGTGTTCGGACTCGACTCGCTCTTCGGTGTCCTGTCGGGATGGCTGTACGAATGATGAATGACGATCTCACCCCTGCGACCGACGACAGCGATGCGCCGGTCGACGCCTCCTTCGACCTGTCGTCGGCGGTCGATACGTCGGTCGACGATGACAGTGCCGTCGACGACGACGCCGACACCGACGATGAGGCTCCCGCTGTCGACGACCCCTGGACCCGTCCGGGCAAGTGGTACGTGGTGCACACACAGTCCGGCTACGAGAAGAAGGTCACGCTCAACCTGACCGCCCGTATCCAGAGCATGAACATGGAGGAGAAGATCTACGAGATCGTCATCCCCATGGAAGAGGTCGACGAGTTCAAGAACGGCCGCAAGCAGACGGTCCAGAAGAAGGTGTTCCCGGGTTACCTGCTCGTTCGCTGCGTCATGGACGACGACTCGTGGTATTGCATTCGCAACACGCCGGGCGTCACCGGGTTCGTCGGCCAGAGCAAGCACGGGCAGAAGCCCACCCCACTGTCGCGCCGCGAGGTGCAGACATTCCTGTCCGCGAAGGGCGACGGCACCGGCGGCCTCCCGCAGCGCAAGAAGCCCAAGCTCGAGTTCGACGTGGGCGAGAGCGTGCGCGTGAAGGAAGGGCCGTTCGCCGACTTCCACGGCACGATCGCCGAGATCAACGCCGATCACCTCAAGCTGAAGGTCCTCGTCAACATCTTCGGGCGCGACACGCTCGTCGAGATGGACTTCAGCCAGGTCAGCAAGCTCTGACCGAACCCACCTACCTGAGAACGACCACCACAGACAGGGCAACGAGATGGCAAAGAAGAAGGTCACCGCAATCGTGAAGATCCAGATCCCGGCTGGCAAGGCGACGCCTGCCCCGCCGGTGGGCACTGCGCTCGGCCCGCACGGCGTGCCGATCATGGACTTCGTGAAGCAGTACAACGCAGCGACCGAGTCGCAGGTGGGCACGATCATCCCCGTCGAGATCACCATCTTCGAGGACCGCACGTTCACCTTCGTGCTGAAGACGCCGCCCACGCCGGTGTTGCTCCGCGAGAAGGCCAAGCTCGCCAAGGGCTCGTCGACGCCGGGCAAGGCCGTCGCCGGCAGCGTCTCAGAGTCGGACATCGAGGAGATCGCCAAGATCAAGATGCCCGACCTCAATGCCTACGACCTCGAGGCTGCCAAGCAGCAGGTGCGCGGTACCGCGCGCTCGATGGGACTCAAGGTGTCCTGACCCACCTGGGCAGGGCTGCACACATCCACCACCGCTCGACCGGGACCACCTCGCCCGGCGGCGTTCACACCCGAGGGAGACAACAATGTCCGGCAAGAAGTACGCCGATTCGGCGAAGACCTACGACCGTGACGAGCAGTTCACGCCCACCGAGGCGCTGACGCTCGTGAAGGGTATGGCCAAGGCCAAGTTCGACGAGACCGTTGACGTCGCAGTGCGACTCGGCGTGGATCCTCGCAAGGCCGATCAGATGGTGCGCGGCACCGTTGCGCTGCCGAGCGGCACCGGCAAGGACGTGCGTGTCGCCGTCTTCGCTGCTGGCGAGGCTGCACAGGAGGCCCGTGACGCCGGAGCCGATCTCGTCGGCGCCGACGATCTCGCCACCGAGATCCAGAACGGGAACTTCGCGTTCGACATCGCCATCGCGACGCCCGACATGATGCCGCTCGTCGGCCGGCTCGGCCGCGTGCTCGGCCCCCGCGGTCTCATGCCCAATCCCAAGACGGGTACCGTCACCCAGGATGTCGGTCGCGCAGTCGCCGAGTTCAAGGGCGGCAAGGTCGAGTACCGCACCGACCGCTACGGCAACGTGCACGTGCAGCTCGGCAAGGCGAGCTTTGCCGTCGACGCGCTCGAGGCGAACTTCCGCGCCGTGCTCGACGAGTTGCAGCGCGCCAAGCCCGCCTCGGCGAAGGGCCGCTACCTGAAGAAGGTCACGGTGAGCAGCACCATGGGCCCGGGCGTCAAGGTCGACACGAACCGCCTGAAGGCTGAGGCCTGACAGCCGTCAGCGGCCAGACCAGCGGTCGAGCAGCCGCTCGACCGCGCGGGCGAGTACCCGGCATCCCAGCACGAGGTCGTCGAGGGCGGTGTCCTCGTCGGCTGCGTGACTGACGCCGCCGATACTCGGCACGAACACCATCGCTGCGGGCAGTACGGCTGCCACCACCTGGGCATCGTGCGCGGCACCGCTCGGCTGGCGCTGCCACCGACCGGGCGCGACGTCCTCTGCGGCGGCAGCCACCACGTCGACAAGGTCGGCAGCCATCGCAACGGGTGGCACCTGGTACTCGCTGTCGCCGACGTCGACCGACACACCGCGCTCGGCACCGATGTCGCGGTATGTGCTCACCACGGCATGGAATGCGGCATCGAGCCGGTCGAGTGTCGCCGGATCCGCGTCGCGCCACTGCACGGTGGCCTCAGCGAGGTCGGGGATGATGCTCGGGGCACCCGGTTCGATGCGGATTCGTCCGTGCGTCCACACCGACTCGCTGCCACTGACGTCAGAGAACGCCCGATCGAGGTCGGCGAGGAAGCGAACCAGTGCCACGGACGCATCGGCGCGCATCGGCATCGGCGTGGTACCGGCATGGTTGCGCCTGCCGCGGAAGGTGACCGAACGCTGCCGGATGCCGACGATTGCCGTGACCACGCCGATGCGCTGTCCGGCAGCCTCGAGCCGACCTCCCTGCTCGATGTGGGCCTCGAGATAGGCGTGGTGCCGTCCCTGCTCTACCCGCCAGATCGGCTGCCCCCACCATCCGGCACGGCGCAGCGGTGCCTCCATTGCCACCCGGTCGGCCTCCATGTCGTGACCGGCGAACGCCCTGCTGCCCACGAACCCGTGGAAGGTGCCCTCCTCGTCCATCCACGACACGACGTCGATCGGAGCTGTCCCGAGCGCCCGTGCCACCTCGAGACCGGCGATCACACCGAACGCTCCGTCGAGCCAGCCGCCAAGCGGCTGGGTGTCGGTGTGCGAGCCGAGGACGATGGCCGGGCCATCATTCCGCGTACGCCCGGCGACCGTTCCGAGGCCGTCGATGAGCGGCTCGAGTCCGGCGTCGGCGAACCTGTCGGCAAGCCACCGGCGCGACTCGATATCGGCATCGCTCAGCGAGATGCGAGCGACCCCGGTGCCGTCAGCGCCGAACTGCCGTAGCGCGCGGAGGTCGGCGATGAGACGGTCACCGTCGACGGAATCGGCTGCGCTGCGCACCCCCACAGTGTTGCTCAGTGCCCGAGTGCGGCGAGCGCGTCGTCGTCGACGAGTCCGGCGGCGACGACGGCCTGGGCAACTGCCAGACGGGTGACGGGCACTCGGTAGGGCGAACAGCTGACGTAGTCGACCCCGCAGTCGACGAACATGCGCGCCGATGCCGGATCGCCGGCCTGCTCGCCGCACACGCCGAGCTTCATCGTCGGCCTGACTCGCCGCGCCCCCTGGCAGGCGTGCCGAACGAGCCAGCCGACACCGTCGACGTCGACCGACTCGAACGGATCACCGCCCAGCAGGCCGACGTCGACGTAGCGGGGAATCAGCCTGCTGCCGACGTCGTCGCGGCTGAACCCAAACGTGAGCTGCGTGAGGTCGTTGGTGCCGAACGAGAAGAAGTCGCTGACCTGGGTGAGGCGGTCGGCAAGGATCGCGGCGCGCGGCGTCTCGATCATCGATCCGATCGTCACCGTCCCGGTGAATTCCACCGACGCTGCTGCCTCCTCGATCCATTGCCGCGCCAGCGACATCTCGCGCGCATCGACGACGAGGGGAATCATGACCTCGACGTCGGCAGCAATGCCCTCGCTGTTCACGTCGCCGACTGCTCGCAGAAGAGCCCTGACCTGCATCTGGTAGAGGCCCGGCCTGACCACGCCGAGCCGCACGCCGCGGGTGCCGATCATCGGGTTCACCTCGTGGAGGCGCCGCGCCGCAGCGAGCTCGGCCCGCATGAGCTCGTCGAGTTCGCCGCGTGCCTCGGCTGCGACCAGCGGCTCGAGGTCGGGAAGAAACTCGTGCAGCGGGGGATCGAGCAGGCGCACGGTGACCGGCAGCCCGGCCATCTCGCGCAGGATTCCTGCGAAATCGGCGCGCTGCGTCACCTCGAGCTCAGCGAGCAGTGCCATCTCGTCGCCGGGATCATCGCTCAGGATGAAGCGGCGCACGAGCGGCAGCCGGTCGTCGGCGAGGAACATGTGCTCGGTGCGGCACAGGCCGATGCCCTCGGCACCCATGCGCCTGGCGTGTGCTGCGTCGGCGGCGGTGTCGGCGTTGGCGCGCACCCTGACCGGCCGTCGGGCACTCCACCTCGCTGCGTCCGCCCAGCCCAGCAGGACGTCGAGTTCGTCGGGGGCAGTATCGGTCGAGGTAGTGCCAGCGCCGGCGTACACGTGGCCCGAGCGCCCGTCGATCGACATGACGGTCCCTCGCGGCAGGTGACGGTCGGCGATGCGAATGCCGTCGCCGTCGAGCACGATCTCGGCGGCGCCGACGACAGCGGGGATGCCCCATCCACGCGCCACGACGGCTGCGTGGCTGGTGATGCCGCCACGGGTGGTGAGGATGCCGGCCGACACCTGCATGCCCATCACGTCGTCGGGTGTGGTCTCGGCTCGCACGAGGATGACTGAGTGGCCGGCGTCGGCAGCGTCGAGTGCCTCGTCGGCCGAGAGGACGAGACGGCCGGATGCGGCGCCGGGCGAGGCGCCGATCCCGGTCGTGAGCGGCGGTCCGAGCGACTCGTCCTCGAACCGTGCATGGAGGAACGCCTCGAGGTCGCTGGCCGGCACGCACAGCAGGGCGGCAGCGACACGGGCGGGATCATTCGACCCTCGCGCCCTGCGGACGGCGTCGACAATGGCGGTGGCGATGCTGCCGTGACCGTCTGCCATGTCCACCTCCGTGCCCTGGCCCGCACGATAACGAAGGTCCCGGGTGGGGGTCGTTGTCGCTGCGGGGTTTCCGCGTGCGGACGTGACCGGTAGCCTCGCGGGCACAACTGAACCGGTCGCTCGCCGCAGACCGCTGGCCCGTCGGGAGAACCCCCGGCGGATAATGGGCCCGCCCACCAGCCGAGGTGAATATCCACCGGACTGATCGCCGCCGGGCTGATGCCCGGAAGCTCTCGCTCCTCGTGGTGTTCGCTCACGCGAGCACCCCGAGTAGAAGCGAGAGGAGGTGTACATGACGACACGCATTCCCCGTCCCGAGAAGGTGGCGGTGGTGGAGGACGTGGTCGCCCGCCTCTCGGCTGCTCCGGCAGTCTTCGTGTGCGAGTACCGCGGTATGTCCGTCGGCCAACTGGCCGACCTGCGCGTCCAGCTCCGCAAGGCCGGCGCTGAGTTCAAGGTGTTCAAGAACACCCTGGCTCGACGCGGTGCCCGCGAGGCCGGACTCGAAGGTCTCGACGAACTGCTCGTCGGCCCGGCCGGCATTGCCATCGCCGGCGCCGACGTCGCCGCTGCGGCCAAGGCCCTCCGCGACACAGCCAAGGCCACGCCGACGCTCGTCCTCAAGGGCGGCCACATGAGCGGCAAGGTCATGACGTCACGCGACGTCGAGGCACTCGCCGACCTGCCGAGCCGCGAGGTCCTGCTGTCGATGTTTGCGGGTGCGCTGCAGGCACCGCTGGTGAAGACCGCCGGCCTGCTGCAGGCGCTGCCGCGCAACTTCGCCTATGGGCTCAAGGCACTCATCGACCAGAAGGCCGCCTGACGCGGCCCCGACACACCACGAATCACAACGCGTCAATCTCGACGCACACACGAACGAACAACAGGAGACACAGCAATGACGAAGGATCAGATCCTCGACGCAATCAGCAACCTCACCGTGCTCGAGCTGAAGGAACTGCTCGACGCGTTCGAGGAGAAGTTCGGCGTGACCGCCGCAGCCCCGGTGGCCGTTGCCGCCGTGGCCGCCGGTGGCGCTGCCGGTGGAGCCCCCGCCGCCGAGGAGAAGGATGAGTTCGACGTCATCCTCACCGACGCCGGCGCCCAGAAGATCCAGGTGATCAAGGTCGTGCGCGAGCTCACCAGCCTGGGACTGAAGGAGGCCAAGGACCTCGTCGACGGCGCCCCGAAGCCCGTCCTCGAGAAGGTCAACAAGGACGCAGCCGAGGCCGCCAAGGCCAAGCTCGTCGAGTCGGGAGCCACGGTCGAGGTCAAGTGACCTGTCCGGCGCTGCCGGACTCCGTGTCGATACCGCCCGGGGCGATGCCCCGGGCGGTGCCGCGTCCGGGGCGTCCTCGTCGCCCGGTTCGGGCGTCCGGGACGGTCCGGCGGTGCTTGACATCGGCGGGCGGCCGGTCTTAGCGTTTGTCTTGACGACGTGGCCGCTGGGCTTCTGCCCGAGGCGGTTGACGTTGGGCGTGCCTGTGGATAGCATCGGCCGTTGCCGTGCGTGCCGTGTCCTGCTACTCCTTTGTCCCAGTGACCCTGCGCGCCCCGATGCCGACCGCTCACAGCGTCTGAGGAGACACCATGGCCGCACGTTCCGTGTCACGCGATCGCTACTCGTTCGCCAATCTCTCTGAGCCGCTCGAGCTCCCCGATCTCATCGCCGTCCAGCGAGAGAGCTTCGAGTGGTTCCTCCGCGAGGGCCTCCGCGAGACCTTCCGCGACATCTCGCCGATCAAGGACTTCAGCGAAGCCCTGCAGCTCGAGCTCGAGTTCGACCCGAACGACCCCGACACCGACATGCTCACCGCGCCCAAGTACTCCGTCGAGGAGTGCAAGGAGCGCGACATGACCTACCAGTCGTCGATCTTCGTGAGAGCCCGCTTCCTCAACCGCAACACCGGTGAGATCAAGGAGCAGGTGCACTTCATGGGCGACTTCCCCATGATGACCGAGAAGGGCACCTTCATCATCAACGGCACCGAGCGCGTCGTGGTGTCGCAGCTCGTGCGCAGCCCTGGTGTCATCTTCGAGCCAGGCGAGCGCTTCCGCCTGCGAAACCTCAGCAAGCACCAGCTGGTGAAGGGCACCATCCACCCGTACCGCGGCGAGTGGCTCGAGTTCGACGTCGAGCAGAAGCCCGGCAAGGACGTCACGGCCGGCACCCGCGTGGCCCGCAAGCGCCGCACCGGCATCTTCACCCTCCTGCGCGCCCTCGGCTACGACGAGGAGCACGTGCCCGGCTTCCTCGACCGCTTCGTCGCCCACTTCGACTTCCTCGAGGGGCAGTGGGAGAAGGAGCGCCACCTCACGCCCACCCAGAACGAGGCGCTGCTCGAGATCTACAAGCGCGCCCGTCCCGGCGAGCCGCCCACCATCGAGTCGGCCCGCACCTACTTCCGCAATGCCTTCTTCGAGGGTCGCCGCTACGACCTCAGCCGCGTCGGCCGCTACAAGATCGACCGCAAGCTCGGCGACGAGGTGAAGAAGCTCGACCAGCTGTTCGGCAAGGGCACCATCGCCGCCGGCACCTACTTCCGTGCCGACGCCGACGACCCGAGCAAGCGCGGCGTCGAGAGCGATCCCAACGATCCGCACGTGCTGCGCCCGAACGAGATCGTGGCGGCAATCAGCTACATGCTCCACCTCGTCAAGCAGGAGCCGGGCTATCGACTCGACGACCAGGACCACTTCGCCAATCGCCGCATCCGCAGCGTGGGCGAGCTGATCCAGAACCAGGTTCGCATCGGCCTGAGCCGCATGGAGCGCGTCGTCCGCGAGCGCATGACCACCCAGGACGTCGAGGCCATCACGCCGGCGAGCCTCATCAACAACCGCCCGGTCACCGCCGCCATCAAGGAATTCTTCGGTACCAGCCAGCTGTCGCAGTTCATGGACCAGGTGAACCCCCTGTCGGGCCTCACCCACCGCCGTCGCCTCTCGGCGCTCGGCCCCGGCGGCCTCAGCCGCGAGCGCGCCGGCTTCGAAGTCCGCGACGTCCACTTCAGCCATTACGGCCGCATGTGCCCGATCGAGACGCCCGAGGGACCGAACATCGGCCTCATCGGTGCACTCAGCACGTTCGCCCGGGTGAATCCGTACGGCTTCATCGAGACGCCGTACCGCGTCGTCAAGAACGGCAAGGTCACCAACGAGATCCGCTACATGGCCGCCGACGAGGAAGAGAACTACGTCGTCGCCCAGGCCAACACGCCGTTGAACCCCGACGGCACGTTCAAGGAAGAGCGCGTGCTCGTTCGGCGCAGCCCTCAGGCAGCGAGCCTCGAGGACCTGCGCAAGATGCTCGAGGCTGAGAGCTTCTTCGGCGCGACCACTGACATCGCATCGGTGCCGCCGAGCGAAGTGCAGTTGATGGACGTCAGCCCGAAGCAGATCGTCTCCGTGGCGACGGCGCTCATCCCGTTCCTCGAGCACGACGACGCCAACCGCGCGCTCATGGGCGCCAACATGCAGCGCCAGGCGGTTCCGCTCGTGCGCGCCGAGGCGCCGTACATCGGCACCGGTATCGAGGACCGTGCGGCGCGTGACGCTGCCGACCTGATTCAGGCACTCGGCGACGGCACCGTCACCGACGTGAATGGAACCAGCATCACCGTGCAGTACACCGAGCACGGCAAGAAGGTGTATCCGCTGGCGAAGTTCCGTCGCAGCAACCAGGACACGTGCATCAACCACCGGGTCAGGGTGAAGGAGGGTCAGTCGGTCAAGAAGGGGACGATCCTCGCCGACGGCCCGTCCACCGACCACGGCGAGCTGGCGCTCGGCAAGAACCTGCTCGTGGCACTGATGCCGTGGGAGGGCTACAACTTCGAGGACGCCATCATCCTCAGCGAGCGCCTCGTCCGCGACGACGTGCTCACCTCGATCCACATCCACGAGCACGAGGTCGATGCCCGCGACACCAAGCTCGGGCCGGAAGAAATCACCCGCGACATCCCGAACCTCAGCGACGATGTGCTCCGCGACCTCGACGACCGCGGTGTCATTCGCATCGGTGCCGAGGTCGGCCCCGGCGACGTGCTCGTCGGCAAGGTCACCCCGAAGGGCGAGACCGAGCTCACCCCCGAGGAGCGCCTGCTGCGCGCCATCTTCGGCGAGAAGGCCCGCGAGGTGCGCGACACCAGCCTGAAGGTGCC
>JBJOMQ010000078.1:0-12558 GCA_046052275.1 Actinomycetota bacterium
CCGATCTTGTGGCGCTGCTCGGTGGTGCGGATGAAGTCGTCGTTGGTGATGTCGAGGCGGTGCCAGGCCTGCGCGTAGAGCGGAGCGATGCCGTCGACGAACTCCTGGGGCGACTTGCCCGCCTGCTCGGCGTAGTCGTGCACCTTCTGGCCGTGCTCGTCGGTGCCGGTGAGGAAGTGGACGTCGTCGCCGAGCAGGCGGTGCCAGCGGGCGAGGGCGTCGGCGACGATGGTCGAGTAGGCGTGGCCGAGATGCGGCTGGGCGGTGACGTAGTAGATCGGGGTAGTGATGTAGAAGCGGCTCATGGCGGTGGCGTCCCCTTGAGTGTGCGGTCGGTCGGAATGGCGGTCGTCGGTGCGGTCAGGCACCGGTGCGCATTCGGCGGGACGACGAGCAGCTCACGGCGGCAAGCCTACGCGCCGCCTGCGGCATCCCGCACCAGTCGGCCGTCTGGCTAGGGTCGACGGCGTGGAGCAGCGACGAGAGCTCGGCCCGCACGTCTCGGTGCTCTTCGGGCACGAGCAGGGCAAGTACCCCGACGGCAACACCGTGCTGGTCTGCGGGACCGAGTCGACGATGGCGATCGACCCGGCACTGTCGGCACGCTCGGCGGCGCTCGACGTCGACATCGTGGCGCTCACCCACGCCCATGAGGATCACGTGGCCGGCGTGTCGGCCGTGGCACACCGCTCGCTCATGGTGCACGAGGCCGACGCCCCCGCACTTCGTGACCGCACCGAGCTGATGCGCATGTACGGAATGCCCGAGGCTGACTGGCCGGCGATGGATGCGATCGTGGCCGAGCGATTCCACTACGACGGATGGCCAGGGGCACAGGGATTCGCTGCCGATTCCGTGCTCGACCTCGGCGGCGTCACAGTTCGTGCCGTGCACGCACCGGGCCACACACGAGGACACACGGTGTTCCTCATCGAGCCCGACGGCGTGCTGGTGACGGGCGACATCGACCTCAGCACCTTCGGGCCGTACTACGGCGATGCCTACAGCGACCTCGACGACTTCGAGTCGACACTGCACGCTGTTCGAACCATCGAAGCTCGCCATTACGTCACGTTCCACCACAAGGCGGTCGTCGACGGCCACGAGTCGTTCGCTGCTGCCATCGACTCCTACGCAGCGGTGATCGAGCGCCGCTCGACGGCGCTGCTCGGCCTGCTCGGCGAGCCGCGCACGTTCGACGACCTGGTGGGTGTCGGGATCCTCTACCGGCCTGGCACGCGTCCGCCGGTGTTCGGCGAGTCGGCCGAGCGGTACACGATCCGCCGCCATCTCGACCGCCTTGCCCACGAGGGGCGTGTGTCGAGCTCGGGCGACGGCGCTGCTCAGGAGTGGGCGCGGGCGTAGCGCATGCCGGCAGCGATGCCGGCGGCGAACAGCGACATGCCGGCAGCCACCTGCGCGCTGCGGCGCACCACCGCCTTGGTGCGCTGACTGAATTCCACGACCGGCCAGCCGCGCGAGCCTGCCACGCGCTCGAGGCGCTGGTCGGGGTTGACGGCGACGGGATGCCCGACGGCCTCGAGCATCGGCAGGTCGCTCGCCGAGTCGCTGTATGCGTAGCACTGTGCGAGGTCGAGTCCCTCCCAGCGGGCGAGCTCACGGATCGCCTCGACCTTGCCGTGCCCGTAGCAGAACGGCCCGACGAGGGCCCCGGTGTAGACACCGTCGACGATCTCACTGCGTGTGCCGATGCCGGCGGTCATGCCGAGCGCTGTGGCCAGCGGTTCGACGAGTTCGATCGGCGATGCCGACACGATGTAGGTGGCACGGCCGGCCTGACGGTGCTGCTCGACGAGCCGCCGCGACTCGGGACGCACCGACTCGAGCAGCGCGGGGATGATGTTGGCGTTGAGCGCCACGAGGTCGTCGACGCGCTGGCCCGTGACGGCGCCGAGGATGCGGTCGCGCACCCCGTGTGATGTGTCGTCGCTGGCACCCGACATGCGGAACCGCAGCGCCTCGAGGGCATCCTTGGCGAACTGCCGGCTGGGTACGAGCTTGGCGCGCCATGCGGCGATCGCCAGCGTGAAGGCGCTCGATCCGCTGATGAGCGTGCGGTCGAGGTCGAAGAATGCGGCGCTGGGGCCGGTGGAGTACACCCGGCCGGCGACTGTGGCCGGCGCCGTCGAGTTCGAGGTCGGCCGACATGTCGTCGCCGTCGCGGCGCAGCACGTCGGCATCGAGCGGCGAACGGTCGGGCGAATCGTTCATGCGGTGTCGGCTCCGGGGCGGGGCAGGGTGAGAGCAAGATCGTAGACCCGCCGCTTCGAGGCGCCCGTGGATGACATGACAGTCGCTATCGCAGTGCGCCGGTCGGCGCCGGCGTGCAACTCGTCGCGCAGTGCCGCCACGATGGCGTCGTCGTCGACGGGAGCGGATGCCGGGGCGCCCTCGAGCACCACCACGTACTCGCCGCGAGTGCCGCTGTGGGCGAGATGCTCGACGGCGGCGCCGAGCGTGCCGCGCCACACCTCCTCGTGCAGCTTGGTGAGCTCGCGGGCCAGCGCCACGCGGCGAGCGTCGCCGCAGGCGCTGCAGAGGTCGGCGATGGTGCGCTCGATGCGATGGGGTGCCTCGTACAGCACCACGGTGCGCTGCTCGGCGGCGATCTCGGCGATGCGTCCGGAGCGGTCGCTGCCTGATCTCGGCAGGAAGCCCTCGAAGGCAAAGCGCGAGGTGTCGAGGCCGCTCACGACGAGTGCCATCACGAGTGCGGCCGGGCCGGGCACGGCTGAGACGGCGAATCCGGCATCGATGGCAGCGCGCACGAGGCGCATGCCCGGGTCGCTGATGCCCGGCGTGCCTGCGTCGGTGACGACGGCGACGTCGTGTCCTACTGCGAGGACGCGCAGCACCTCGGATGCCCGTTCGTGCTCGGTGTGCTCGTTGGCGACCGCCAGTCTCACTCCGGCCACGCCGGCATGGGCGAGCAGCTTGCCGCTGTGCCGCGTGTCCTCGCAGCAGATGAGGGCACAGCGCTGCAGCGTCGCGACGGCTCGGGGGGACAGGTCGCCGAGGTTTCCGAGCGGCGTGCTGACGAGCACGAGGCATCCGGCAGGCTGCGATGGCTGGCTCACCGGCGCACCTCGATGACATCGCCGACGCGCAGCCCCCATCGGGCGAACGCGCCAGCCTCTGCTTCCACCACGGTGTGGGCGTGCAGCATCGGGGCACCGAGCCGGTTGGGTGCCATTCGCACGGTGCGCAGCACGTTGCCAGCCTCGTCGAGGTGGGCGACGTCGAGGGCGAAGCGCATGCCCACGGTGTGGACCCATCGGCAGCGGGGGATCACCAGCGCGCCGTCGATGCCGTCGCGGCGCAGCAGGCCTCGGCGCCGGTCGGCGCGGGTGGCGGCCTCCTCGGCACTGGCCAGCACGTGGCCGTTGCTCACCAGCCAGCACCCGTGGGTCGCCATGCCCACAGGATGCCATGGGCACCCCGTCGATGCGCGTCGAGCGGCGAGCCCTGGTGCTGGGGTCAGCTGTCGAAGCCGAGGCCGAGGCGGTCGAGGGTGCGCAGCCAGATGTTGCGGTGGCCGGTGCGGTCCTCGCGGTCGAGCGACCAGCGGGTGGTCTGGATGCCGATGAAGCGGAATGGCTCTGGCGGGAAGGGGATCGGCTTGCTCTTCACGAAGTCGGTCTCGGTGGCTCGCGACCGCTTGCCGTCGAGGATGTCGAGCATCACCTCGGCGCCGAACCGGGTGCTGCCGACGCCGAGGCCGGTGTACCCGACGGAATACGCCACCCGGCCCTGCAGTCCCCGGCCCCAGAACACGCAGAAGCGGCTGCAGGTGTCGATGGCGCCGCCCCACGTGTGGCTGAACTTCAGCCCCTCGAGTTGGGGGAATGTGTCGAAGAAGTTCTTGCTGAGCTTCGCCCACGTCTCGGGCCGACTCTCGAGGTCGACGCTCATCTTGCCGCGCCAGTAGTACACGGCGTCGAAGCCGCCCCACAGGATGCGGTTGTCGGCAGTGAGCCGGTAGTAGTGGAACTGGTTGCCGATGTCGCTGAGGCCCTGGCGGTTCGACCAGCCGAGGTCGGCGAGCTGTGCGTTGCTGAGCGGCTCGGTGACCATGCAGTAGTCGTAGATCGGCGCGATGTAGTGGCTGACGCGGCGCAGCAGCGGCTTGGCGGCATTGGTGGCGAGCGCCACCTTGCCGGCCCTGATCCGACCGAGCGGGGTCTCGACCAGCACGCCGACACCGTCGCGTTCGATGCGCGTGGCCTTGGTGTCCTCGTAGATGCGCACGCCGAGCGACATCGCCGCCGCCTTCAGTCCCCACGCGAGGCGGGCCGGGTCGACCATGGCGGCGCGGTCCTTGCGCCACAGCCCGCCCGTGTACGACGGCGAGTTCACCTGTGCGCGCATCGCCGATTCGTCGAGCCATTCGACTCGCTGGCCGAGGGCGCGCAGTTGGCTGAAGTCGTCGCGGAGCTCGTCGAGGTACGAGGGGGAGTGGAACTTCGTGGCGACGTCGATGACGCCGGTCCGCTCGTAGTCGCAGTCGATGCCGTAGCGGTGGATTGCGGCTTCGATCTCGTTGAGGTTCGCGAGGCCGAGTTCCTCGAGCACGGGAAGCTCGTTGGGGAAGCGCTCCTGCCCGTTGGCGATGCCGTGGGTGAGGCTGGCCTCCATGAAGCCGCCGTTGCGGCCGCTCGCTGCCGAGCCCACCTCGTGGGCGTCGATCAGCACGACGTCGCGGTTGGGGTCGCGCTCCTTGGCGATGATCGCTGTCCAGAGGCCGTTGTAGCCGCCGCCCACCACGCACAGGTCGCAGCTTTCGGTGCGCACCAGCGTGGGGTTGCTGTCTGGCTCGTCAGCGTCGTCGTACCAGTACGGATACGGATCGGCATCGGCGATCGCGTCGAGATGGAACTCCTGGATCGATTCGTCGTCGGGTACAACCGACATGGTTCTCACCACCGTTCGACCGTGAGGCTACCCGTGCCCTACTGCGGCATGCCGCACCGTGGCATGGGATGTGACGCGCAGCGGCCCGCACCGCTCGGGTGCGGGCCGCTGCGATCCCACGTTCAGAGGTGGCGCTGCTGCGCCGCCGGCTACTTCGAGGATTCCTCGAGGGCGCGGCGCACCAGCACCTTCGCCAGGTGGCGGCGGTAGTCGGGGCTGGCGTTGAGGTCGTTCTGCGGCTCGGCCTCTGCGGCGGCGAGTTCGGCGGCATCGGCCACCGACGCACCCGACGACAGGGCCTTCGACACGCTCGCCGCCAGCACGGGCGTGCTGCCCATGTTGACGAGGGCGACGCCGCTCGACCCGTTGCGACGCCACGCAGCGACGCCGACGATGGCCCAGTCCTGGGCGCGGCGGTTGAACTTCTGGAAGCTCCAGCCCGCACCCTGCATCTTCGGCACCCGGATCTCGGTGAGCATCTCGTCGGCGGCGAGCGCCGACTGCAGGAAACCCTTGTAGAAGTCGGCTGCGGCGATCTCGCGGGTGCCCTTCGGGCCCTGTGCCACGTAGGTGGCACCGAGTGCGAGGGTGGTGGCCGGCAGGTCGCTCGCCGGGTCGGCGTGGGCGATGCTGCCGCCGATGGTGCCGCGGTGGCGCACCTGCGGGTCGCCCACGTGGCCGGCGGCGTGCGCCAGCAGCGGAGCGTGCTGCGCGAGCACCGGGCTCTTCTCGACGTCCATGTGCCGGGTGAGAGCGCCGATGGCGATGTGGTCGCCGGCGTCGCGGATGTAGCTGAGGTCCTTCACGCGGCCGATGTCGACGAGCACGCTCGGCTGGGCGAGGCGCAGCCGCATGAGCGGCAGCAGGCTGTGGCCGCCGGCGAGGAACTTGGCGTCGTCGCCGTGCTGGCCGATGAGCGACACCGCCTCGGCGGCGGAGCTGGCACGGACGTAGTCGAATGCTGCGGGGATCACTTGCTGGCTCCTTGTGCGTTGCGGATTGCGTTCCAGACGGTCTGCGGACTGGCGGGCATCGAGATGTCGCGCACGCCAAGCGAGCTGAGCGCGTCGACGATGGCGTTGATGACCGTGGGTGCGGCGCCGATGGTGCCGGCCTCGCCGATGCCCTTCACGCCCAGCTGATTGGTGGGCGATGGGGTCACGGTGTGGCCGAGCGTGAGGCTCGGCACATCACTTGCCGCCGGCACGAGGTACTCGGCGAGCGTGGCGGTGCGCATGTTGCCGTCGCTGTCGTACACGGCGTCCTCGTAGAGCGCCTGGGCGAGGCCCTGCACCACGCCACCGTGCACCTGGCCCTCGACGATGAGCGGGTTCACCTGGTTGCCGCAGTCGTCGACGGCGACGTACTGCAGCACGTCGACCTTGCCGGTCTCGACATCGACCTCGACCGTGCAGATGTGCGTGCCGAACGGCCATGAGAAGTTCGGCGGGTCGTAGGTGGTGTGTGCCTCGAGGTTGGGCTCGAGGCCGTCGGGCAGGTTGTGTGCCGTGAACGCCGCGAAGGCGACCGCAGCGAGCGGCAGCACCTTGTCGGGCGAGCCCTTCACGCTGAACGTGCCGCCAGCGAACTCGATGTCGTCCTCGTTGGCCTCGAGCTGGTGTGCGGCGATGCGCTTGGCCTTCTCGATGATCTTGTCGCACGACATGGCGATCGCCACGCCGCCGACCGGCAGCGAGCGCGACCCATAGGTGTCGAGCCCGAGTGGCGAGATGGCGGTGTCGCTGTGGAGGACGTCGACATCTTCGACCGGCACGCCGAGCTTCTCGGCGACGATCATGCTCCACGCCGTCTCGTGTCCCTGGCCGTGGGGCGAGGTGCCGGTGACCACCTGCACCTTGTTGGTGGGGAGCACGCGCACGGTGGCGGCTTCCCAGCCGCCGGCGCCGTAGTTGAGCGAGGCAAGCACGCGCGACGGGGCGAGGCCGCACATCTCGAAGTAGCTCGCCTGGCCGATGCCGAGCAGCTTCTTCGCGCCGGGCACGTTCTGCGTCTTCTGGCGGGCGCGCACGCCGTCGTAGTCGGCGAGCGCAGCGGCCTTCTCGGCAGCGGCGAGGTGGTCGCCCGAGTCGTAGACGAGGCCGGTGAACGCGGTGTACGGGAACTGCTCCTTGGCGATGAAGTTGCGCTTGCGCAGCTCCATCGGGTCGATGCCCATCTCGTCGGCGAGCTGGTCCATCGCCCGCTCGATGGCGTACGTGGCCTCGGGGCGTCCGGCGCCGCGATAGGCGTCGGTGGGCGTGAGGTTGGTGAACACGCCGGTGCAGCTGAAGTCGTAGGCGTGCGGCAGGTCGTAGACACCGGCGTACAGGAAGGCGCCGAGCAGCGGGATGCCGGGCGTGATGAGCTGCAGATAGCCGCCCATGTCGGCGAGCAGCCGGATGCGCACTGCGGTGAGCTTGCCGCTGGCATCGGCGGCGAGTTCGACGTGCTGGATCTGGCCGCGGCCCTGGATGGTGGCGACTGCAGCCTCGCTGCGGGTCTCGTTCCAGCGCACCGGGGTGCCGTGCTTGCGGGCGAGCGCGACGGCGAGCAGTTCCTCGGCGTAGACATCAAGCTTGCTGCCGAATCCGCCGCCCACGGCCGGGGCGACGACGCGCATCTGGTGCTCGGGGATGCCGAGCGTGAGCGACACCATCACCTTCAGGATGTGAGGGATCTGGGTGGCGCTGTACAGCGTGATGTCGCCGCCGAAGGGCTGCGGCACGGCAACGAGCGCACGGGGCTCCATCGCTGCCGGGATGAGACGCTGCTGGACGTAGCGGCCCTTCACCGTGTACGCGGCGCTCTTGAACGCCTCGTCGACCTGGCCGGGCGTGCCCTCGATCTTGAGGTCCCACGTGTAGCACTTGTTGGTGCCGGCATCCGCGTGGATGACCACGCGGTCGCTGAGTGCGTCCTCGAGGTCGACCACAGCCGGGAGCGGCTCGTAGTCGACGTCGACCAACTCTGCTGCGTCACGCGCTGCGGTCTCGCTGTTGGCGAGCACGCAGGCGACAGCGTCGCCGACGTAGTTGACCTTGCCGACCGCCAGTGGATAGTGCGGAGGGTTCTTCATGTCGGCGGTGACGGGCCATGCGCTCGGCATCGGCGACGCCCACAGCGACTGGGCCTCGGCGCCGGTGTAGACGGCGACCACGCCGGGCGACGCAGTCGCTGCCGAGGTGTCGACCTTCTTGATGCGGGCGTGTGCATACGGACTGCGCACGAGCGCGAGGTGCAGTGCGCCCGGGATGTTGAGGTCGTTGGAGAACTTCGCCTCGCCGGTGAGCAGTGCAGGGTCTTCCTTCCGCAGCAGCCGGCTCCCCAGCACGGCAGTGGGACGGTCGTCGGTGACAGTCATTCGGGTACCCCCAGTACCAGTTGAACGATGTGACGGATGTGGTTGTCGGGTGAGTTCGGTGACGCCGCGGCTCGGCGGATCACTTGGCGGCGGCGCAGGCGAGCACCGACTTCACGATGTTGTGGTAGCCGGTGCAGCGGCACAGGTTGCCCTCGAGCCCGATGCGCACCTCTTCCTCGGTGGGGTTCGGGTTCTCCTGCAGCAGGCTGGTGGCGGCCATCACCATGCCGGGGGTGCAGTAACCGCACTGCAGGCCGTGGTTCTCCATGAAGGCCTTCTGCATCGGGTGCATCTCGCCTCCCTTGGCGAGTCCCTCGATGGTGGTGATCGATGCGCCGTCGGCCTGCACGGCGAGCATCGTGCAGCTCTTCACTGCCTCGCCGTCGAGGTGCAGCGTGCAGGCGCCGCACGACGAGGTGTCGCATCCGATGTTGGTGCCGGTGAGGCCGACGACCTCGCGGACGTAGTGGACGAGCAGCGTGCGCGGCTCGACCTCGCTCTCGTGGACGGTGCCGTTGACGGTGACACGAATCTTCACGTGTGATCCCCCAGATCTCGTCGGGTGAGCCGAACCCCTCGGGTCGGCAGGTGCCCATCATGCACCAAATCGGAGGTGCCCGAAAACGGCCGAGCGGCCGGTGCTCCGCCAGCGGGTGCTAGGCGAGCGGCCGGTGATGGTGGGGCATGCGCCGGGGAAGGGTGGCGGCGAAGACCACGGCGAACACAGCCGCTGCAGCGAGGGCGATGGTGGCGCCGGGCGCCGAGCCGAGGTGATAGCTCGCGATCAGGCCGGCGACGCCGACGGACACCCCGACGGCGACGCCGATCACCGTCATCTGCCGGAGCGTGCGTGCGAGAAGGCGGGCAGTGGCTGCCGGGGTGACCAGCATCGTCACCGACATCACCGTGCCGACGGTGCGCAGGCTCACCACCACGACCACGGCGAGGAGCACGATGAGCACGGCCTGTACGAGCTCGACCCGGACGCCGACCTGTTCGGCCTGCACATGGTCGAACGTGGCGAGCCGCAGCTCGCCGAACAGGGCGAGCACGACCCCAACAGCCGCACCGCCGAGGGCGAGGCTCAGCCACACGTCGGGCCACGTGACGGTGAGCACCCGCCCGAAGAGGAAGTGGGTGAGCTCGACCCCGGTGTCGAGTCGGCTGATCACCACGACGCCGAGGGCGAAGAACGTGGTGCCGGTGACGGTGACCACGGTCTCCTGGCCCAGCCGCCTGTTCGACGAGAAGGCGAGCAGGAGGATGGCGATGAGCAATCCAGCTCCGATAGCGCCGACGAGGATGCTGGCGCCTGCTGCGTAGGCGATGCCGACGCCGGCGAGGGTGCCGTGTGCCATGGCGTCGCCGAGGTTGGCCATGCGTCGCAGCACCACCCATGTGCCGACGACCGGCGCGACGATGCCGATGATGACGGTCGCCACGAGGGCACGCTGCATTGCCTCGAGCTGGAACGGATCAGTCAGCCACTGCACTGCTGCCCTCCGTCTGCGAGTCGGGTTGTCCAGCGGGATCGGCGCTGCCGGGTGTGCCTGATCCGAAGATGGTCTCGAGGGCGTCGACCGACAGCACGTCGGAGGGGTCGCCGTCGGCGCGCAGCGTGCCGTTGACGGCAAGGCAGCGGTCGAACCTCCGCCGTGCGAGCGCGAGGTCGTGGGTGGAGACCAGCAGCGTGGTGCCGTCGGCGGCGAGCGTGCGGAACAGGTCGAACAGCTCTTCCGTGGTGGGCTGGTCGACCCCGCCGAGGGCCTCGTCGAGCAAGACCACCGATGCCTCCTGAGCGAGGGCGCGGGCCAGGAAGGCGCGCTGCAGCTGGCCGCCGGAGAGCTCGCCGAGCGGACGGTCGCCGGCGTCGGCGAGGCGCACCCGGCGCAGCGCATCGAGTGCGCCGGCGCGGTCGTCGGTCGACGGCGGCTGCCACCAGCGTCGGAAGCGGCGACGGCCGGCCAGCACGAGTTCGAGCACGGTGATCGGGAAGGCGAGGTCGTGGTCGGAGCGCTGGGGGATGTAGGCGATGTCCATCCGGTCGGTGCGGTCGTGGCAGTGGACACCGTTCACCTCGACGATTCCGTCGTGGTTGACAAGACCGCAGATCGCCTTGAACAGCGAGCTCTTGCCGGCACCGTTCGGTCCGACCACGGCGAGCAGTTCGCCGCGTCCGACGGCGAAGGTGACGTCGTGCAGTGCCTGCCGCTCTGCGTAGCGCACGCCGAGGCGCTCGACCTCGAGCACCGGGCCGGTGCGGTCGGAGTCGGCAGCGGGCTGTCCTCGGCGAGGCGAATGGCGGTGAAGGATGCTCATGCGCAGCGGAGCCCTGCGCGGAGTGCGGCGAGGTTGTCGCGCATGATCGACGAGTACGTGGCACCGGTATCGAGCTGCGCGCGCGACGGCGACTCGAGCGGATCGAGCACGGCTACGGACGCGCCGATCTCGTCGGCGACCGTGCGCGAGAGGTCGTCGGGCAGGCTCTCCTCGAAGAAGATCGTCGTGACGCCGTTGGCCTGGGCGTAGGCGGCGATGTCGCGCAGTGTCGCTGCCGAGGGCTCGTCACTGGGGGAGATGCCGGCGATCGAGGCCTGCGCGAGGCCGAAGGATGCGGCGAGATAGGCGAAGGCGCGGTGTGCGGTGACGACGAGGCTCGATTCGCAGAGCGCCAGTCCGCTCGAGAACTCGGTGTCGAGGCCGCTCATCTCGGCGGCGAAGTCGCCGAGTCCGGCGCGGACTGCGTCGACGGCGGTGCCGAGCCCGGCAGCGGTGAGCCGCTGTTCGATGACGCTGGCGACGGCGGCGGCCATCGATGCCATGCGGTCGGGGGAGAGCCAGACGTGCGGATCGAACTCACCTGCATGGTCGTCGTCGTGTCCGTCGCCATGTCCGTCGCCGCCAGCCTCCTCGCCAGCGACTGCATCGGTGACGGGCAGCAGCTCGACCGAGTCGAGCAGGTCGACGGCAGTGACGTCGTCGGGGAGCGCGTCGATCGCCTGCTCGAGGTCGGCCTGGAATCCGCCGCCGAGGTACAGCACGATGTCGGCGCCTTCGAGGGCCTCCAGTTGGCGTGCCGTTGGCTCGGCGTCGTGCGCCGGCTCGCCCGGCGGGACCACCTCCACCAACGTGACCGTGTCGCCGAGTGCTGCGCCGGCAACCCCGCGCACGATCTCCTCGAGCGGGAACAGCGTGGCGGCGACGCGGATCGAGGTTGGCGCTGCGACCTCCTCGCCGCCGCCGCAGGAGGTACCGACGGCGGCAATCGACGCAGCGACGAGTGCGGTGACGAAGCGGCGGTGTGATGACCCATTCGTCGGGTGGGTGCGCATGCAACCACACTACGTCTGATGAGAATCATTCCCAAATCACTGGGAGTGGTTCTCAGTCGATGGGAATCGCCGTATCGTGAGCGCCATGGCTGGCACACGGCGAACCCGGCGATCGGCCCCCGCCGGCCCGGCCCGCCCGACGCTCTCGCCGGCAGTCGCCGCAGCCGTGCTCACCGCCCTGGCACCGCGCGAACTGCGGCTCACGCCGCATCGCCGTGCGGTGCTGGCGGTCCTCGAGGCCGCCGGCCGTCCGCTCACTGTCGATGAGGTGGTCCATGCCTCCGGGGCGCCCACCTCGACCGCCTACCGCAACCTCGCCGAGCTCGCCGAGGCCGGGGTGGTGGCACGGGTGGCGGGTGCCGTCGGTGCGTCAGGCGACCGCTTCGAGCTGGCCGAGCCGTTCTCGCACCGCCACCACCATCACCTCGTGTGCACCGAGTGCGGTGTCGTCGCCGACTTCGACCCGAGCGGCGAGCTCGAGCGGCTCATCGAGCGCGAGGTGGCAGAACTGCTGGCGACGAGCGGCTTCGAGATCACGCATCACGTGTTCGACGCGCACGGCCGCTGCCGCGACTGCCGAACCGCCGATCGCTGACCGGGCTGCCCTGCTCAGGTGATGCCGGCAGCGAGGCCGAAGTCGATCGACAGGTTGGCGCCGGTGATGGGAGCAGCCGACGGCTGGCACAGGAACCACACCAGCTCGGCCACCTCGTCGACGCGCACGAAACGCGCTGCGGCACCCTGCGGGTAGCCGTCGAGAAGTCGCTGCAGGTAGGCGTCGGGGCTGCCGGAGCCGAACACCGTCGCCTGGCGATGCAGCATCGGCGAGTCGACGTCGCTGGGACACACCGCGTTCACGCGCACGCCCGACGGTGCCAGCTCGAGTGCGAGTGCCTTGGTGAGGATCGACACGCCGCCCTTCGATGCGCAGTA
>JBJOMQ010000079.1:0-10472 GCA_046052275.1 Actinomycetota bacterium
GGTGGCGTGCTGGCTGGCAGCCACGAAGGCGGGCGCCGTGGTGGTGAACACGATGCCGATGCTCCGCGCCGGAGAGCTGTCGAAGATCGTCGACAAGGCCCAGATCACGCTGGCCCTGTGCGACACCCGGCTGATGGACGAGCTGGTGGCGTGCGCGAAGGACAGTGCCTATCTCTCGAAGGTGGTCGGATTCGACGGCACCGCCAACCACGATGCCGAGCTCGACCGCATCGCGCTGCACAAGCCGGTCAGGTACAGCGCCGTGCGGACAGGCCGCGACGACGTCGCCCTGCTCGGGTTCACGTCGGGCACCACGGGAGAGCCCAAGGCCACCATGCACTTCCACCGAGACGTGCTCATCATCGCCGACGGCTATGCGAAAGAAGTGCTGGGCGTCACCCCCGACGACGTGTTCATCGGCTCGCCGCCACTTGCATTCACCTTCGGCCTCGGCGGACTTGCCGTCTTCCCGCTCCGCTTCGGCGCCGCCGCGACACTGCTTGAGAACGCCACGCCGCCGAACCTTGTCGAGCACATCCAGCACTACGGCGCCACGGTGTGCTTCACGGCGCCCACCGCCTATCGGGCGATGCTCGCTGCAATGGCCGAGGGAGCCGACCTCAGCACCCTGCGGGTGGCCGTCTCGGCGGGCGAGACACTCCCCGGGCCGGTGTACGAGGCATGGACGTCGCAGACCGGCATTCCGATGCTCGATGGAATCGGCGCGACCGAGCTGCTGCACATCTTCATCACGAACCGATTCGACGACGCCCGTCCAGCATGTACCGGCCGGCCGGTCTCCGGCTACGAGGCACGCATCGTCGACGACGAGATGAATGAGCTGCCACGCGGTGAGGTCGGTCGTCTGGCAGTCCGCGGTCCCACCGGATGCCGATATCTCGCCGATCAGCGCCAGCGCAACTACGTGCGCGATGGCTGGAACCTGACCGGTGACTCCTTCACTCAGGACGGCGACGGGTTCTTCCACTTCGCCGCTCGCAGCGACGACATGATCATCTCGTCCGGCTACAACATTGCCGGCCCCGAAGTAGAGGCGGCACTGCTGAGCCACCCCGACGTCCGCGAGTGTGCCGTCGTCGGAGCGCCCGACGAGGCCCGCGGCCAGGTCGTGCAGGCCCACGTCGTGCTGGCCGACGGCGTCGCTGCCGACGACGACACCGTCGCCCGGCTGCAGGATCATGTGAAGAGCACCATTGCCCCCTTCAAGTATCCGCGGTCGGTGGTCTTCGTTGGAGAACTGCCCAAGACCGCCACGGGAAAGGTGCAGCGCTACCGCCTGCGCGAGGGCTGAGAGGCGGGTCGGCGAGTTCCCGGTCGGATACCGTGTCCCGTCGGGACGGCTCTCCGTGTGCCGTCGACACCGACCCCGTCCATGGACGGGTCGGGCACCGTACGAGCACGAGATCGCAAGGACCCCGTGGGACTCTTCACCAAGACCGCCAAGCAGCAGGACCTCGTCACCCTGCAGGCCGAACTTGCTGCCCTCCGCGAACGCCTCGAGACTGCCGAGGAGGCCAAGCGGGCACTCGAAGAGCGCCTCGCTGCGCTCGACACCGCTACCCGCCAGCTCGCCGAGAAGCCGGCGCCACCACCTGATCCCGCCCTCGTCGCCAGAATCGACTCGCTCACCGGAAAGGTGATGGTGGTCGAGCACTCCGCCGCAACGGCAGCAGCCGGCCTTGCCGACATCGCCCAACTCGCAGAGCGGCTCGCCGCGAACGATGCAGCGGTCAGGGCGACCACCGAACAACTCGGCATGCTCGAGCAGCGCATCACATCAGTCAGCGTCGAGCTTGCAAATCAGATCAACGAGCTCGGCAGCGACATCGATGCGCTCGCTGCGCTGCCCGCCGGCGCGTCGACGGGCGGCACCGAACCGAGCTCTCTCAGCACACTGAGCGACGAGGTACTCGACGCGCTTCGCTCGGCACAGGTAAGGCTCGCCAGCGAGCAGGCTCGCTACGAGATCGCGTTCCGCGAAGACCTCGCTGCACTAGCCGAGCAGATCCGGCGCACCGCGCGCTCCTGACAGCCGACCGCCTCCGAAGCCGCTCAGTCGCCGAGCAACTCGAGCGCCCGCGCTACCAGGTCGCGGGCTGCCTCCACCTTGGCCGCATAGGTCGCGAGATCGCTGTCACGAAGCGCCGCATCGGCCTCGGCGAACAATGCCTCGGCCTCGGCCAGCAGCTCGGCGGCAGTGGCATCAGTCGACGGCGGTGTCGGCGGATCGGTCGGGTTGGTCGGATCGTCAGTCTCGGCGCCCGAGTCGCCCACCACATCGGTCAAGTCGCCAGTGAGGCCGGGGAAGATCTCGCCGACCGCCTCCGACAGCGAGTCGCCGTAGCCCACCGTTCCGTTGTGGTAGGCGATCACCCGTCGAATCTGCGGCACGCCCGTCTGCTCTGACTCGACGTACATCGGAATCGTCCACAGCACGCCACCAGCGACCGGCACCATCTGCAGATCACCGAAGCTCACGACCGACCGCTGCTGGTTGAACACGGTGATGTCGGCCGACACCTCGGGATCGGCGAACATCTGGGCGCCCACCGTGAACGGACCCTCCTCAGTGCCGGAGATCTCGTAGACGACGAGTCGACCATTCCCGTCGCCGGGCTCGCGCAGGGCGAGCATGTACCCGGAGAGCTCCTTTCGCTCGTTCGACGCGCTGAACGGCTGGAAAGGACGGAACAGCGCAAATTGCGATGCCGATCCACCGTCGGGATGGAACATCGCGTAGTAGGGCTCGAATCGCGGTGCGCCCGCTTCGACCGCGAAGTCACTGACGCTCGCCGCGGCCGTGGTGGGATCGACTGTTGCCGAGGTAGACGCGGCGACCGCACCACGCGTGTTCGGCGGGGCGAGGCCAACGCTCCACGCGCCCTCGCGGTCGAAGAACTGCGTCGCCTCGAGCCGGTACTTCGAGTAGGCCGCAGTCTGCACGCGGAACAACTCTTCCGGATACCGGAGGTTGTCGCGCAGGTCGTCGGGCATCTGGCTCTGGATCGTGAACATGTCGGGGAAGACCGACTCCCACACCCGGAGGATCGGGTCTGTCTCGTCGACCGCATACAGCGCCACGCTGCCGTCGTAGGCATCGACGGTGACCTTCACGCTGTTGCGGACATAGTTGAACGGCCGTGCGAGGCCGGCCCCTGCATCGAGTTGCGTGACATCGCCGAACTCGCCGTAGGGGAAGCGATCGCTGGTGGTGTAGGCATCGATCACCCACAGCACCCGCCCGTCGACGGCCACCGGGTAGGGGTCGGCATCGAAGACAAGGAACGGCGCCACCTTCTTCACCCGCTCCTCGACATCGCGCACCATCAGGATCCTCGAGTCGCTGTTGATGGCGCTTGAGCCCAGGAGGTTGTAGTCCCACAGTTGCAGTGCATGCGCCACCCGACGGGAGACTCCAGACAGTTCGACCCCCGCGGTGCCCGCGTACGGCTCGTTCGATCCCTCGCATCCCTGCTCGGCGACGCCCGTGCGGACCACCGCATAGCCACCGAGCGACGGGCTGAAGTACAGCTGAGGGGTCGACAGATCGATGACATCGTCGCGGTACACCGGGTTGCCCGTGGTCGTCATCTGCCCGGCAACTGCCACCTGCAACCCGCATCCGTGGGTATTGATGAGGTGAACGCCCTGCCACGACTTGTTGCCGACCTGTTCGAGATCGAGTTCGCGAGCGCCGATGATGACCTGGCGGGCGACGCCGTCGACCTCGTATCGGTCGGGATCGAGGTCGACGATCGTGCGACCCGGATCACCCTGCTGGTTGCGGAAGAGGTCCTCCATCTCCAAGTCGGGCTTCACCAACCGGATGTCGCGCAGTGCGTCGAGGTTCTCGTCGACACCTTCGCTGTCGAGCGATCCGAACTCGACCGACCGCACCTCGACCGAGTCGATTCCCAGTGCGAACCGAGTGGCCTCGAGGTTGTAGTCGATGTATTCAGCTTCCTTGTCTCGCTGGTTCGGCTTCACGATGAGGCTCTGGACAACGGCCGGATACACCACGCCGCCGACAATGGCGACGACCGCCCACATCGCTGATGCCACGATCGCCGGTCGCCACTTGTCGGTCTTCAAGGTGCTCAGATAGAGCAGGCCGGTAAGCACCGAGATGAGCGCCAACAGCAGCACTGCCGGCAGCTGTGCATTGTCGACGGCGTAGGTGATGCCTCGGACAGCACCGCGGTTGGCGGTCGTGAGCTCGTAGCGCAGGAGCCAGTAGTCGCCCGCCTTCAGGAACGCGAGCACTCCGAGCAGTACGGCGACGTGCGCCTTGGTGGCGCGCCGGAACTTCGGGCGAGGGGGCTGCAGCACGATTCCCCCGGAGAGCACGTGGGTGAACACCACGAGGACGAGCACGAAGACCATCGCTGCGAACAGCCAGTCGATAACGAAGGCAATGAATGGCAGCCGGAACACGTAGAAGCCGACGTCGTTGCCGAATTGTGCATCGTCGATGCCGAAGGGAGTGCTGTTGCGGAACTGCAGCCAGTTCTGCCACTGCGCTACTGCCGGAAGGGCGAAGAGGACCCCGAAGACGAGCGCGAGCCCAATTCGAAGTGATCGCAGTCGGGTGCCGAAGAATTCGTGGAACTGCTCGACGACCGGATGCGTGTTGGCGGCAAATGTCGTAGGAGCGAGTCGATCTGCGATGACCAGGTTGAGCACGGCCAGCAGGGCGAACGCCACGCCGAACATGAAGAACAGCGACAGCTTCGAGGTGAGCTCGGTCCAGAACACGTCGGTACGACCCACTGAGTCGAACCAGAGGTAGTCGACCCAGTAGCCGGAGAGGAACCGGACTCCGATGAGGAGAACCGCCAGGACGGCGATGACAGCGATGAGAGCAACACGGCCGCGTTGGCCGACTGCTCGTTCAGAGACGTTGCGGGGGGCCACCGCGCCGAGGCTAGCGGTCGGCCTTTGTCAACATGCAGCGGCAGCCGGCGTGAGCCGGCGCGCACAGATGATCGGTGGGGAACGGCTGGCCCGCCGACACGGGGCCTCCAAGGGCATTGTCGTCGGCATCGGCGCACGCAGGGCCGCTGGGATCGACAAGCCAGCAGATCTTCGTACCGGGTTCCACACCCGACAGCGCACCGTGGCCGAACGCCACTCGCACAGCCTCATCCACCTGGCGGTCGATGTGCCGGGTCTTCCATTCGCGGTAGAGCTCGCGGAGCGACGCCGCGAGATCGGCGTTGGCGCCACCTGCATCGGCAACAAGGCGGTCGATCCGCTCGCGCAGCGGATCGATGAGCTGGTCGGCGAGCATCTCGGCAGCGCGCCGAACTGCCCCACCGGCCGCCACTGACTTCTCGAGCGCAGGACGCTTCGCGCTGGCGATGCTCGCCGCACCGGCCACGGCGGCCTCGAGCAGTTCGGCGGCCACGGCGTCGGTGTATCGGGCGATGTGCTCGGCCGATGCAGGCACGAGTGCATCGAGCAACCGCACCGGCTCGCGTCTGCGCAGCACGGTGAGAACATCATTCTGCTCGTCGGCAAGGACACGCTTCAGCGAACGAGACGCAGAGGCGATGAGCGGCACAATCGCCTCCTCGCGACGACTGAACACCGAGTCGTCGGCGGATGTGGCGTCGGCCCGCTCGGCCGGGGCCGGCTCGGGTGGCGAGGCCTGGAATATGGCAGGCACCCGTGGCGCCTTCCGCCCAGGTCGGCTGCTCGGCACCGACTGCGGCTGCTCGGCCGGCTGGGTGGTCGGCTCCGCTGCATCGCCGTGCGACGGATGCGTCGGCTCTGGCACCACGACAACCGCCTCAGCGACGCTGTCGGTGCGTGCGGCTCGCAGCTTGGCGAAGAGATCGTCGACGGTGGTCTTCGGCGGCGACGGCGCAGCCGGCGGGGGCGGCACGTCGGCGGCGGCAGATGTCGTCGACGTCGAAGCCGTCGCCGTAGTCGACGCCGAACCGCTGAACAGCGACACCACGGGCGCAAGCGGGCGGTTGTCGTCGATCGGCTCATCCGACGCAGGCGCCTCCACATCGGGCGTGGGGAGTGAGTCCGCGCGACCGGTCGGCCGCTCGACCACCGTCTCTCCGGGCAGCGGCGCCGACTTCTTGTTCCTCGCCGGCCGCGACGGTCTGCCTGATTCGGTGCTCGAACCCGGCTCTGCGCTCACGCGAGACGCATCCGCAGCCGACACCGACGACACACCGTCGGGGGCCGCATTTGAAGCGGCGGACTCGTTCGGCACGACAGGCGAGTCGTGCTCGTCGGCGCCCGGACGCGCAGCGTCTGCCCGATCGATCACCCCCGGCACACGACGAGTTGGTGGCTCGCTGGACTCAGGAGCACGAACGTCGGCGGTCGAGGCCAGTTCCGGGTCGTCGACCTCGACGTCGAAGACGCGCGCAGGGCCGGCCTCAGTCACGACCGGCGAGGCCACGACGGCCGGCGACTCGCCGCGAGCGTCGGCGGTGTCGTCGGACTGCTCCGCCGTGGCGGGAGCGTCGGGCACTTCGTCCACGGCAGGAGCATTCGTTGCCGGGCCAGCCTGTTCGTCGGCTGCATCAACACCCTCAGTGAAGGCGGGGCCACGGCGCTGAGGTGGCGGCGGGGTATTGGGCACCATCAGCGGCACCGGCCCGGTGGTGGGCGACAGGTTGACGTATTCGTCGGGCTCGATCAGCGGGGCAAGTTCGCCGAGTACGTCGACTGCAGCGAGCCTCGCCCGCTCGAACGCCTGCACGAGCCGCTCGCGGCCGTGCACCAACTGCTCGATCTGCTCTCGCGCGACCTCGCGACGGCGTGCCAACTCGCCCAGCACGCGTTCGCGGTACGCACGAACCTCGGTGACCATCTCGCGGCCATGCTGCTTGGCCATTGCCAGCTCGGATTCGGCGTCGGTGGCGGCGTCCTGCCGAGTTCGCTGGGCCTCGTTCTCGGCATCGTGCACGATGCGGTGGGCCTCGTCGGTGGCCTCGCGCAGCAGACGGACGGCGTGCTCCTCGGCCCGCTGGCGGATCGTCGCTGCGCCGTCGCGCGCTGTCTGGAGTATCCGCGCCGCCTCCTCGCCGAGCAGCCGCGTGACCACTTCCTCGTCGAGTGCCGCCACCGGCGATGGCCCCGAGCGCTGCACCGAGCGCAGTTCGTGCTCGAGGAACCGTTCACGTTCCTGCAGTCGGGCGAGCTCAGCCGCCACCATCCGCAGGAAATCCCTGACCTCGGCCTGGTCGAACCCGCGCCGCGAGAGCGTGAACGAGGCCGACGACACCGCAGAGGGCTGCGACGGGTCGGGACGCGAGAAGGAGAGCGCCATTGCGTTGAAATGGTAAAGCAGCCCGTCCTCGAAAGGGTGGCAATCGGTTTGTCAGCCGTGGCTGCCCCTCACCGTCTGCAGCCAGCAGCAGCCGCTCGACGACCGGGGAACCTGCCAGCGTCACATCGGCGTGTCAGCCGACAGCATCCGACAGCGAATCGCCACCGAGTTCTTCGAGTACCCGCAGGGCGTCATCGAGGGTCGCCACCGGAATCAGCTCGACCTCATCTCCCACGGCAGCCTGCGCTGCAGCAATGCTGTCGAATCCGTCGGGCGGCTGCGATGCCGGCACGAGGAAGTAGCGCACGCCCATCTGCCGCACCGCCTCCGCCTTGGCCGATAGCCCGCCGATGGCACCGACGTTGCCGTCTGGATCGATGGCACCTGTCACTGCGATCTCGATGCCACCCGTGAGGTCACCGTCAGTCACCGCATCGAGCAGGGCAAGCGTGAACGCGAGTCCGGCTGACGGCCCGCCGATCCCACCAGTGTCGAAGTCGACCGTCACTCCGTCGGGCATGCGCAACGTGGTGGTGTCGACCGGCATGAAGCCGATGATCGTCCGTTCAGGCTCGTCGGGTGCTGCGATGAGTTCAACCTCGCCGCTCACCGTCTCGTCTCCTCGCTGGATGACAAGAGTGATCGTGTCGCCCGGCGATCGCTCGGCGATGATCGGGCCGAGGTCAGCAAGCGTCCGCACCTCGACGCCATCAGCCTCGACGATCACATCATTCGGCTGCAGTACGTCGCCCGACGGCGGAAACTTCACGCAGTCGCTGCCATCCGCATTCGCCTCGAGGCACAGCACGTAGTCGACCACCGCTGGGCCGGGCACGAACTCGGCATCCAGGCCAGCACGCGACAGCGCCACGTAGATCGCCCACTCTTTCGCGCCCGACATCTGCCGCTGTCCCTGCTGTCGTACGTCCTCCGGCGACCGATCGCCGTACTTCTCGACGTAGCTCCGCAACCGGGCGGCAGGATCGTTGCGTGCGGCAAGCCAGTCGAGCATCGAGAGCCGCGGTTCTCGGACAGTGACGAAGAGGAACCCGCCCTCGTCGTCGAACACCTCGGTCCCCGAGATGTCGAGCAACGGGTCGACTGGCGCAGCGTTCGCCGGAACGAGCGCGAACTCGGCCGGTTCGGTGACGGTCGACACACAGTCACCGGCCTCGTTGCGCTCAGAGCACCTCTCCTTGTCGATGAACCATCTCGAGGGCGCTACCGACGCAGCGATCACTGCTCCGAGCACCACGGCACCGAGCACATAGACGACGACGGCTGCGCGCCGCACCGCCTTCGATGGCAGACGGCCGACCTCATTGATCGACGCGCCCGACAGGCCGCCTTCGGGAGGCTCGGGTACAGTGCTGGGCTGCGTGAGCATGAGTGAGGTCACCACCACTGCGGCATGGCTCGCAGGACTTGCGCTCGTGGCCCTCATGGCCACGGGGTGGCGCAAGCCTGCCAGAGCGGCGGTGGTCGTAGCACGCGGGAACCGCCAGCGCCGTCCCGTCGTGATCCAACAGCTCCACGAGCAGTCGACCCCGATGCACCATCGCACCCGCTGGTATCGACGTGTGTGGGCGCTGGTATGGGCCAGTGTGCTCGCAGTCTGGGTGGGCGCCGTCGCAGCGACGCTGGCGGGCCTCGGCGCTGCGTGGTTGGTGATCCGCCTCACCGAGTTGCTGCGCACCTGATGGCGGCCCTGTCCGCCGACGGCCCTTCGGAGGAGCGAGCGGAATCACCCCACGGCGACCGCATCGAGGAGGTCGCGGAGTCCCTTGCGATCGGCGATCGGTGGCGGGCGGTTGCCGAGGCCGGGCACGGTGGCGATGAGCCCACTGCCAGGGCAGCGCTGTGCGATGACGACCATGTCATGCGCGAGCTGGCACTCGGCGCCCTCGCCCGGATGCACCGCCTCGGCGACGGCGACGTAGTGGCGGCGCTCCGCGATCCGCATCCCTCTGTTCGGCGCCGTGCGGCGCTGCTGGCCGCATCCTCCCCGCATGTCGACCTCGCCGATGCACTCGCCGATGCGGCCGATGTCGTCGTGGAGGCAGCAGCGTGGGCAGCGGGCGAACAGGGCGCGACTCGCCTCGTGCCGACGTTGTCGAACTTGGCGACTACCGCCGACGATGCACTGGTCAGAGAGGCTGCAGTGGCGGCGCTCGGTGCAATCGGCAGCGTCGAGGGATTGCCGGCAATCCTCGCCGCCTGCACGGACAAGCCGGCCATTCGGCGGCGGGCCGTGCTGGCCCTTGCGCCCTTCGAGGGGCCCGAGGTCGATGCGGCCCTCGAGATCGCCCGCCACGACCGCGACTGGCAGGTACGTCAGGCCGCCGAGGACGTCTTGCCCCGATCGAACTCGTGACGTGATACCCCTGAAACCCTTACGCCGCCTGGGTTCTAGACAATTTCCAGAAACTTTAGTGCTAAACTTGGCACACCGCCCGGTTCCTTCTTATGTTGCCACCTTGGCGGGATTCGCCCGTCACTGAACAGGAGGAATCCCTTGAAGAAGTTTCTCGCCGCCGGGGCAGTTGCCCTGGCCGCCCTCAGCCTCACCACCGGCACCGCGTCGGCGGGTGCTGGGGACACCATCGCCCAGAACGTGATCGATCTGGCCTCGGGCGATCCGGCCGAGTTCACCGTGCTGCTCGCTGCCGTGCAGGCAGCCGATCCTGCGGTGCTCGCCGCGATCGACAACTGCGAGGACGGCCCCGTCACGGTGTTCGCCCCCACCGATGCAGCCTTCGCGGCGAAGCTGGCCGAGCTCGGCCTCACGGCGGAGCAGGTGCTCAGCAACACTGAGCTGCTGACCAGCATCCTCCTCTACCACGTCGTCGACGGCGCTGTGCCGTCGTCAGCGCTGACTGACGGTCAGATGGTCACCACGCTCAACACTGCGCAGGTTGCGATCTCGATCGAGGGCGACACCGTCATGGTGAACGACGCAACCGTCGTCACCCCTGACGTCCCCGCCTGCAACGGCGTCATCCACGTCATCGACGCCGTGCTCATGCCGCCGGCCGAGGACACTGGTGGCGAAATGCCCGGCACCGGTTCGAACCTGACGATGACCATCATCGCCCTCGGCCTGCTGGCCATGGGCTCGGTCATCGTGCTCGGCGCCCGCCGCCGCGCCACGGTCTG
This sequence comes from Actinomycetota bacterium, assembly GCA_046052275.1. Lineage (GTDB taxonomy): Bacteria > Actinomycetota > Acidimicrobiia > Acidimicrobiales > Ilumatobacteraceae > UBA668. The sequence continues at coordinate 10,472 of JBJOMQ010000079.1, forward strand.
A
>JBJOMQ010000080.1:0-10305 GCA_046052275.1 Actinomycetota bacterium
TGACCGGCCTGGTGCTCGACCCGTATTTCTCCGGCACCAAGGCTGCATGGCTGCTGGAGCACCGATCGATCCCGCGCCAGAGTCTGGCCATCGGCACCATCGACTCATGGCTGGTGTGGAAGCTCACCGACGGCGCCGAATTCGTCACCGACACCACCAATGCCAGCCGCACCATGCTCTTCGACATCAGGCAGCTGCGCTGGAGCGACGAGATGTGCGAACTGCTCGGGGTGCCGGCCGGTGTGCTGCCCGAGGTGCGGCCGTCGAGCGGACGGCTCGCAACCGTTGCAGCGGGCGCAGCGGCCGAGACCGGCCTCCTCACGGGCACTCCGATCAGCGGGATCGCCGGCGACCAGCAGGCAGCCCTGTTCGGCCAGGCCTGCTTCGAGCCTGGTGCTGCAAAGAACACCTACGGGACCGGCAGCTTCGTGTTGCTGAACGTGGGCAACGCGTGCCCGCCAGCCGCAGAGGGCATGCTCACCACGGTCGCGTGGACGCTGACCGGAGGAGACATCGCCTACGCGTACGAGGGTGCGATCTTCGTCACCGGCGCTGCAGTGCAGTGGCTGCGCGACGGCCTCGGCGTGATCTCGTCGTCGTCGGAGGTCGGCCCGCTCGCCGAGTCGGTGCCCGACTCGGGCGGCGTCTACGTCGTTCCCGCCTTCGCCGGCCTCGGCAGCCCATGGTGGGATCCGTACGCCCGCGGCACCATCGTGGGCATCACACGCGGCACGTCGCGTGCCCATCTGGCGCGTGCCGTGGTCGAGGCGATGGCGTACCAGACGCGTGACGCCATGCAGGCGATGAGCGCTGCTGCGGGCGTGCAGCTTGCCGACCTGCGCGTCGACGGGGGCGCATCGGTGATGGATTCGATGCTGCAATTCCAGGCCGACCAGCTCGGCATCACGGTGAGGCGCCCCGTCGACCAAGAGACGACAGCACTCGGTGCCGCCTATCTCGCCGGCCTGGCAGAGGGCGTGTGGCCGTCGCTCGAGGCGATCGCTGCGGAATGGCGCCAGGACGCCGCGTTCGAGCCCGCCGCTGACCGCACGCCCGCTGATTCGCTGCACCACGGCTGGCAGCGAGCTGTCGAGCGGTCGCGCCGCTGGGCCGCTCCGTGACGCGCAACTTCTCGGCATTCGAGCCGGACGAGGTCATCGGCCATGTTCGCCCGCACGGTCACGTGGTGGTGCCGCTCGGCAACGGCGAGCCCGTGGCGCTGCTCGATGCGCTCGAGCGGGCAGCCGCCGACGGCGCCATCGATGGCGTGCAGGTGCACCAGATGCACGCCCTGCGCGACAGGCCCTACCTCCACGGCGAGTTCGGCGATCGACTGCGACATGTCTCCTACTTCCTCTCTCCGGTCACCCGGCCGTGCTTCCGTGCCGGCACGGTGGATCTCGTGCCGAACCACTTCAGCGAGGTCTTCGGCCACATGCAGCGCCGCGCCCACGACCCGCTCGTCATCGCCGCCGCCTCGCCGATGGACCGGCACGGGTACTTCAGCCTCGGGGTGAGCGCCGACTACACGGCGAGCTTCATCGGGCGTGCCCGCTTCTTCCTCGAGGTCAGCGAGCACATGCCGCGGACGTTCGGCCGCAACCAGATCCACGTCAGCCAGGTCGAGGGCTTCGCAGTCGGCGACCACCCCCTCATCGAGGTGCCGCCGCCCGAACCTGAACGCGAGGACACCGCGATTGCCGACTTCGTCGCCGAGCGCATCCCCGACGGCGCGTGCCTGCAGACCGGCATCGGCGCGATTCCCAACGCGATCATGGTCGCGCTCGCCCACCACCGCGACCTCGGCGTGCACACCGAACTGCTGAGCGACGGACTCGTCGATCTCGTCGAGCGCGGCGTGGTGAACGGGGTGCGCAAGCTCCACAACCGCACCAAGGTGGTCGGCACCTTCGCGCTCGGGACTCGGCGCCTGTACGACTTCCTGCACGAGAACGCCGCTGTCGAGCTGTGGAGCGCCCGGTACGTGAACGACCCCCGACTGCTCAGCCGGGAGCGCAACTTCGTCTCGGTCAATGCCACGCTCACGGTCGACCTGCTGGGCCAGTGCGCGAGCGAGACGCTTGGCGGCTCGTACTACTCGTCGTCGGGCGGGCAGGTCGACTTCGCCCGCGGGGCGATGTTCAGCGAGGGTGGCCAGGGATTCATCGTGCTCCACTCCACTGCGGGCGACGGATCCATCAGCCGAATCGTCCCCCAGCTGCCGGCCGGCGAGGTCGTGACGAACTCGAAGAACACGGTCGACAAGGTGGTCACCGAGTTCGGAGTCGCCGAGCTGCGCTCCCGCACCGTCCGCGAGCGAGCGGCGGCGTTGATCGCCATCGCCCACCCATCGCATCGAGACCGGCTCACCGCCGAGGCCCGCCGCCTCGGCCTCCTCGGGGCCTGACCGTCTGCACCGGGGCGATCGACGAACACCCGTAACTCTCCGTAACGGAAACGACGACTCACCCACCGGCCGGTTCTTGCACTCGGCCACTCAGCGTGTCACGATTGCCACGTCCACGCTCGGACGCTCAGTCGGGAGACCACATGAACAAGAAGATCCTTGCCCTCATCACCGGCGGCCTCGTCGCCGCAGGTGCCATCGGTCTCGGTGCGGCCAGCACCTCGGCCGGCAACGGTGCGCCCTCGGGCAACCACTACAACCTCAACATCATCGGCGTCAGCAACCCCAAGAAGACAACGATGACCGATACCCAGCGCCGCACGATCTTCGTGCCGCTCGTCGGCAACTGCAAGATCATGCTCGGTGAGGGCGCGTTCACCGTCGTGGACGGCAACTGCACCGATGGCACCTCGACCTTCCAGCTGCCTGCTCCTGGCACGTTCGGCGATTCGGACTACTCCGTGTGGGTGCGCGAGCTCGGCCAGCCCGGCGGCAGCGCCACGATGGAGGTCTGCTACGACGACAACATGGGCTACACCTGGTGCGACCCGGACGTGGTCACCCTCGTGCGCCTCAAGGGGAAGAGCAGCTTCTCCAACGTGACGAACCAGTTGCTCTACATCGACCTCGAGGGCGGCGGACGCATGGCGCTGTTCGACCAGGCCGGGTACGACTACTGGTGGGACTACGACAACAACGGTCTGCGCCTCGTCCAGATGCGCTTCTACGAGAACTGATCACTGCGGCACATCCGCCAAGACTCGCGAAAGAGCCCGGACCTCACGGTCCGGGCTCTTTCCGTTTTCTGCACCGGCACGGGATCTCAGTGCACCGCAGCGTGCTGGCGCCCGTCTCGACGGCTCGAGCCGCGCTCGCCCTCCCGGGCGGTCTAGCGCTCGCCGCCGAGGATGGCAGCGCCCACTGCACCGGCACGGTGCTTGAACTGGGCGAAGACGAGGTCGGGATGCGGCCGCAGGTGCGGTGCATACAGCAGGTCGCCGAACCACTTGCGGATCGGGCCGATGTACAGGTCTGACGACTCGGCCAGTCCGCCGCCGAGCACGAACCGATCGGGGTCGAGCACGTTGGTCAGGTTCACCAGGCCGATCGCCACCCAGCGGGCGAAGTCGTCGATCACCGCAAGCGCCTGTGCGTCGCCCTCGGCCGCTGCTGTGCGCACATCCTCGCCGCGCACATCGTCGGGCGAGCCGCCCGCCAGCTGCACCACTCTGGTGAGCCGCCGCGACTCGGCGGCCTCACGAGCAAGGCGGGCAAGGCCACTTCCGGACGCATAGCGCTCCCAGCAGCCGCGCCGTCCGCACGGGCACGCCGGACCGGTGGGATCCACCACCATGTGGCCAATCTCGCCGGTGAAACCGTGCGCCCCGCGGATGATGCTGCCACCCGCCACGACGCCACCGCCGATACCCGTGCCGAGCGTGACGAGCACGAAGTTGTCGGATCCCGCCCCAGCCCCGTATCGCCACTCGGCGGCGGTGGCACACGTGGCATCGTTGTCGACCGCCACGTCGATACCGAGCCGCTCGGACAGCATCGGACCGACGGCGAAGTCGTTGACGTCGAGCAGGTTCGGGGCAGCGCGCAGGGTGCCCGAGTAGGTGACGAGCCCCGGCACGCCGATGCCCAGCGTGTCGAAGGGAGCCATCACCCCGGCCATCGTCGCCAGCGTCTCGATGAGTGCAGCGGGGCCCTTCGGCGTCGGACGCCGCCACTCGCCCACTACGGCACCCGACTCGTCGAGCACCACCCCGAGGCACTTGGTGCCGCCGACGTCGATGCCTGCCCGGCGCGCCGGCGTCATTGCTCGGCCCTCGTCTTCAGCTCTCTCACGGTGTTGAGGATGCGCACCTCGGCGCGGCGCTTCACGAACCCCGGCAGCGGTACGACCAGCTCGATCGCGAGGTCGTAGCGCACCTCGGTTCCCGATCCCGAGGGTGAGAAGTGATACGCACCCTCGATCGAGCGCATGATGTCGCCCTTCACCATGTGCCACGCCAGCACGCCGGGTGCCTCGGCGTAGTCGTAGCGCAGCGTGTAGTGCGTGCTGCGGCCCAGCGCCGATGCCCTGAACTCGACCTCGGCCGGGCGACCCTCGGCGTCTCGCGACAGCACTGTGACGCTCTTGATGTCGCGCGCCCACTCGGGATAGCGCTCGACATCGGTGGCGATCTGCCACACGCGCTCCGGTGCAGCGGCGATGTTGATGCTCTGCGATGCCCTGTCGGCCATGTCGGTCTGCTCTTCCCTCGGCGTCTGTCGTATCCGGCGGTGCCCCCAGTCTGCCGGTCCGCAGCGGTCGGCAGGCAGGCCGTGCTACGGCGCCGAGCGCCTGCGGGCGGACCGCGGTTCGGACACCCGCGGGCCGAATGCACCGTACCGCGCCGCCCACGCACCGTTGGTGCCAATGCCGAGCATTGGCACCAGCACCCCGAATGCCAGCGCATTCAGCTGCTGGGCGCCGAGGCCGCGCATGCCGAGCGCCGCGCCCGTGACCGCCACGACCACCTGCAGCGCCAGCGCAGCGGCCATCGTCCGCTTCACGCTGCGGGGCGCCGTGTCGCCGGTGAGCAGGTAAAGGTTCGCCACGCCGATCTCGTCGCGCCGAGATCGCTCGACGGCCACGGCGTAGGCCCACAGCGACAGCACGGTGCCGACGGCGAACAGCGCCAGCGACGCTACCGCGACCACCACCTGGGCCGGCCGCTCCTCGCGTAGCGGCACGGCGACGGCGATGACGGCACCGAAGAGGACGGTGCCGGCGAGGTTGAGCCGCACGAGGCGGCCTCCGCCATGCGGCGGCACACTGGCCACGTCGACGTCCATGTCGGTCATCGTGGCAGCGCCCCGAGGGCGACGCCCAGCCGTTCTGCGAGCAGTTCGTAGCGGTACTCGGTCGTTGCCCGGTGCCTGCCCGCCTGGCCCATCTGACGGGCAAGGGCAGGGTCGTCGACCAGTCGCCCGAGCGCATCGGCCACCGACTCGACGTCGTCGGGCTGGCGCACGACGAACCCGGTGACATCGTGCTCGACGGCCTCCGCCGCCCCACCCGACTCGCCCGCCACCGACGGGATTCCGCAGGCGGCGGCCTCGAGGAACACGATGCCGAAGCCCTCCTGCTCGAGGCCGCCCCAGCGGCTGCGGCAGAGAATGGCGAAGACGTCGGCGCACCCGTACAGCAGCGGCAGGTCGTCGTGGGCCACTCGTCCGAGGAATCGCACGGGAGCGCCCGCCTCGGCCGCGAGGCGCTGCAGGCGGGCCTCATCGCGACCGGCACCGGCGATCGCCAGCACGAGGCCGGGGTGGCGCCTGCGCAGCAGTGCGGCAGCACGGATGACCACGTCGAACCCCTTGCGGGGCACCAGGCGGCTGACGCTGAGCAGCATCGGCGCATCGGCATCGATGCCGAACCGGCGACGGGCCTCGACCCGCTCCGCCGAGTCGAGTGGACGGAACCGGTCGACGTCGACACCGGGGGGCACCACGGTGATGGGAAGGTCGCGCCGTGCCGCATGGCGGGCCTCGGCGGCCGGATATCCGCCGGCGGCCACCACGTGCCGGGCCCGGCGCAGCACGTAGGCGAGCGCCTGGCGGCTGACGGGCAGGCGGCCGGGCACCGTGACCTCGGCACCGTGCAGGACGACGTCGTAGGGACGTGCCAGCGACGGACCGACGAGGCCGAGCGGCAGGGCGGGGTCGAGCACGACCAGGTCGGCACCGACGTCGCGGGCCATGGCGTCGATGCGCCTGACCATCCACGGGTGCGGCAGCAGCACCGGCTCGGGTGTGCGCCGGATCTCGAACGGCTGGGCCGCATCGAAGTCGGCCGCACCCTCGTACGGGCTGGTGAGCACGGCGAACGAGTCGGGCGGCAGGCGCCGCCACCACTCCCACAGCAGCGACTGGATGCCGCCGATCTTCGGGGGGAAGTCGTTGGTGACGAGGAGGTGCTTCATCGCGTGCCCATGTTGCCGTGCCCGGCACCGGCGGCGGCGATCGCGGCAAGCTCGTCGGCGACGATGGGATCCGGGTCGGATTCCGGGACGAGGTGCAGCAGCCCGCGCCGCCACGCCGCCCAGACAGCGTGGGCTCGCAGCACCGGATCGGCGTGGCCGACGTAGTCGGCGACGGCCGCAGCGGCACGCGCCGCAGCCGTCGACGGCTCGTCGGCCGGCGGGTTGCCCAGCACGACGAGTGCGTTGCGCCGCACCCATCGGGGATCGCGGTCGGCGAGGTACCAGCGGCCCCAGTCGCGTTCGAGTGCGGCATCGTCGAGCGACAGCATGCCGACGACGTCGACGAAGCGGCGCAGTGGCTCGCCGCCTGGCGGCGACATGTGACGGTGCCCGAGCCGCACCGACGGCGGACACGCCTCCTGGCAGTCGTCACAGCCGTACATCCGGTTTCCGACTGCCGGTCGGAGCGCCCGCGGCACGATGCCGGGCCGCTGCATCACCCACGCGAGGCAGCGCTCGGCGTCGATGACACCCGGTGCCACGATTGCCGCTGTCGGACAGGCTGTCACGCATCGGCTGCAGGTGCCGCAGCCGTCGCTCACCGGCACGGCGGCGGCGGGCAGCGGTGCCGTGGTGACCACACAGCCGAGGACGAACCAGCTGCCGGCCCCTGGCACGAGCAGGTTGGCGTTCTTGCCGAACCACCCGATTCCTGCGAGGTACGCCGCCTCGCGGTCGACGATGCTGTTGTCGTCGGCGAATGCCACCGCCCTGAACCCGTCAGCACGAAGTCGTGCAGCAACCTCGCGGAGTCCGGCGCGCAGGGGCGCGTAGTGGTCGCGCCAGGCGTATCGGGCGATGCGACCGAGCGGTGAGCGGTCGGCCAGCGTCTCGTCGGCATGCTGCCGGTCACCGTCGTCGACGAGATACGGCAGGGCAGCGACGAAGACCGCTCGAGCGCCGGCTACCGCTGCACTCGGATCAGTGGAGCGCTCAGGATTCTTGAAGGTGAACTGCATTCCTGCCGTGAGGCCGTCGTCGATCCGACGTCGAATGGCGGCACGGGCACGGTGCATCACTTCAGCAGGGGCGACACCGGTGTGCGTGATGCCGTGCTGGCGGGCGAGCTCGGCGAGGCTGCCGACGTAGGCCTCGTCGATGGCCGGTTGCGGTGTCGGGTCAGCGCGCCTCACGGTGCCGCAGCGTAGGCACGAGACCCTGCTCGGCGAGCAGGCGCATGGCGCGTAGCTCGTCGATGGTCAGCACCACGGCATCCCTGCAGCGGCCCTCCTGCGGTGCCGGAGCAAGCAGGTGGGTGACGACACAGTCGGCGCAGGCCGCTGTGTCCCGCATGATGCAGGTGTCGCACGAGATGGTGATCGACCGGGACGACGGTGTTTCCATGGCTGCAGGGTGCCACCGGGGTGTGACACTGCCTCAGCGCCGTGCAACGGGCGGGCCGGCTCAGCGCAGTGCTGCCAGGACGGCCCCGCTCGAGAGCAGGTTGGCGCCCGCCGCCCGGACATCGTTGCGGATCTCCTTGTCGTCGGTCACCACCACCAGCGGGCGCGTCAGCGGCTCGCGGCCGACGATCACCCTGATGGCATCGTCAGCAGACTCACCCGGCGCCGAGTACGTCACCGTGATCAGACGGCGCGCCCTGGTCGACGCGCCTCGGATGTCGGCGCCGTCGAAGACCACGATGATCGACGTACCCCATCTCGATGCCAGCGATTCCAGCGCCGCGATGCACTCGTGCCGCTGCGCCGCCAGGTCGGACGCGGCCCAGCCGAGCTTGGCAACGTTGTAGCCGTCGACGATCACTCGGACGTCGGGCACGCGGAAGAGATGCTCGACGCCCTCCGGCGAGTCAGCTCGCCGTCCGCCAGGCATGGCGACAGGCTCTCGCCGGGTGATCGGGTTCGATGCCGCCCTCGCAGTGCGGGGTGATGAGGCCGGTCGCGACGTGGCGGCGCGTGGACTGCGGAGCGGCGAGACCCCCTCGTCGCCGAGTGCCTCGAGCGCCTCAGAGAGCGCTGCCCGCAGCCGCTCGCGGTCGAGTTCGTCGGCAACTCGCTGCGCGCGGTCGGCGAGCGCAGCGGTTCGCGCCGCCTCAGACGCCGAGAGGGCGGCCTCGAGCTCGGCCACCCGCGCCGATGCGCGTCGCTCTGCCTCGCGAGCAGCATCGGCAGCGCGCTCGTGCCGCGCCACCTGCTTCTCGAGTGCCGACGCTCGGGTCAGCGCCTCGGCCGCCGCACGCTCTGCCTTCACCCTGGCCGTGTCGATCTCGGCGAGTCGTTGCTGGAGCGATGCGCGCTCTGTGCCGAACTTCTCGCGCAGTTGTGCGAGCGCCGACTCGGCGCGCTCGCGACCCGCCTCGGCAGCGGTACGCCGCCGCTGCTCGGCGCGCAGTTCGACGGCTACATCGGCACTCGTCGCCCGCGACGCCTGTCGACTCGCCGCCGACGATGGAGAGGACGACGGTGGGGACGATGACGACTGCGACGGTGGCGCCGCCGTGCCAGCGAGCCAACGGCGTCCGGTCTCGTCGACGAGATCCGCGGATGCAGTGGCGGAAAGATGGCTGCGGAACGCCGGGTCGGCGACGACGGCAGCCCGCACGGCGGCAAGCGCTGCCGCCGACAGCGATCGCTGGGTGGCGAAGCGCTTGAGGGCGGCGGGGAACGGCTCAGGCGGGCGCCGGTTGGCCGCCACGGCAGCAAGTCGCACGGCATGCTGCAGCGCCGACCGGAGGTCGCGGTCGGGCACCGACGGATCAGGGTCACCGGGAACGCCCGCAGCCTTCACACCGCCACGCTATCCCTGCACCTGTCGAACGCCTGTTCTTGACACGAACACCTGTTCGTGATGCACTCTCGGAGTGGCCGCCCGCTCCCCCGTTCCGTCGGCACGCCGTCGATCGCCGCGCCCATCAGACCGCCAGCCCGGCCAGCGGTCGATCGACGAACTCGGAATGCCGCTGGCAGATGTCGAGTTCTGCGTCATCGACATCGAGACCACGGGCACCGACCGCGGCGACGACGGCATCACCGAGCTCGGTGCAGTGAAGGTCCGCGGCGGCGAGGTGACCGGCACGCTCGGCACGTTCGTCAACCCGGGCCGAGCCATTCCACCGCAGATCACCCTGCTCACCGGCATCACCGACTCGATGGTCGTCAGCGCGCCGCGGCCCGCCGAGGTGCTCGTCACGCTGCAGGAGTTCATCGGCGACGCAGTCATCGTCGGCCACAACGTCGGCTTCGACCTCGGATTCATCAACACCGCCCTGCGCCGCTCAGGTCGCGACCCCCTGCCCAACAGAGTTGTCGACACCCTGCCGCTCGCGCGGCGGCTCGTACGCGACGAGAGTCCCGACTGCCGGCTCGGCTCGCTGGCGAGGCATCTGCGGCTCGCTCACCAGCCCACACACCGCGCACTCGACGATGCACTCGCCACGATGCACCTCCTGCACGTGCTGCTCGAGCGCGCCGCATCGCTCGGCGTACTCGGACTCGACGACCTGCTCTCGCTGCCCGCCATCTCCTCGCACCCCCAGGCCTCGAAACTGCCGCTCACGCTGGCGCTTCCTCGCTCACCCGGCGTCTATCGCTTCATCGGGTCCGACGACGAGGTGCTGTACGTGGGCAAGGCCACGAACGTCCGCCAGCGAGTGCGCAGCTACTTCGGCAGCGACGAGCGCCGCAAGGTCGGGCCGCTCCTACGCGAGGCGCGTCGGATCGACTACTCGCTCGCACCCGACGCGCTCGTCGCCGAGGTGCTCGAGTTGCGCTATCTGCACGCGCTGCGACCCCGATACAACCGTGCCGGCACCACCTGGGACAAGTACTGCTACGTGCGACTCGACACCGATTCGCCGTGGCCGCGCCTGTCGGTCGTCCGCACGCCGCACGCCACCGGTGTGCA
>JBJOMQ010000081.1:0-10147 GCA_046052275.1 Actinomycetota bacterium
TCAGCGCCCCCGGACACGGCGCACGCAACGGCAGTGCCGGGCGGCGGAAAGCAGCACCGAGGCAGGAGACGTGTGACCGTCTCGGGGAACTGCGGCGGGACGCAGGCGGACTGAGAGTGGCCGACGGCGGGCGGATCGGCCGACGTGTCGACCGGTTCGGCCACGAGGTCAGTCTTCGTACTCGGTGGTGCGCTTGCCGGGGAACCGCGGCGACACGGCCTTCTTCACATAGCCGCCAAGAAGGGCGACCGACGCAAGGATGCCGACCCCGAAGAGGATCACGCCGAGCCACCAGTGGAAGATCTTCGCAGCGAGCATGGCCACAGCGTAGCCAGTGGGCGCCGGTCAGCGCCTCTTGCCGTCGCCCGGGTCGACGAGGCCGTCGCCGAAGCACGACCGGATCCTGTCGAGCAGGCCGGCCGGCATCTCGTCGCCACGGCACTTGGCCTGCACCACCTGGCGCAGTTCGGCGTGGAACTCGTAGGCCTGCTGGCAGTCGACGCAGCCGTCGAGGTGGGTGCGGATGTGCGCGACGGCGTCGGACGACAGTTCGTCGTCGAGGAATGTCTCGAGTTCTCGGAGCGTCTCAGCGCAGTCGGCCATGGTGCAGCGATCTCAGCGGATGGTGGTCGTGTCGGTACGGGTCTGGTCGGTGCCAGCCGCGTCGGCCGGGGAGCGGTCGAGAAGGCCGCGTTCGGCAGCGAACTGGGCCAACGCCTTCTGCATCGACTTTCTTCCCCGGTGGAGGCGGGACATCACCGTGCCGATCGGGACATCGAGCATCTCGGCGATCTCCCGGTAGCTGAATCCCTCCACGTCAGCGAGCAGCACCGGCAGGCGGAACGACTCGGGGAGGTCCTCCAGCGCCTTCTTCACCTCGTCGTCGGTGAACAGGTCAAACAGGGTCTCCTCGGCGCTGCGGCTGCTGAAGTCGGCGCTGCGAACTCGTCGATAGAGGTACAGGTCGTCGACGTCGTCGACATCGGTCTCCTGCGGCCGTCGCTGCTTGGCTCGGTAGGCATTGATGAACGTGTTGGTGAGAATTCGGAACAGCCAGGCGCGGAGGTTCGTGCCTTTCTCGAACGACTCGTAGCTGCGGTAGGCGCGCAGATACGTCTCCTGGACGATGTCCTCGGCATCGGCGGCGTTCCGCGTCATCCGCAGTGCGGCGCTGTAGAGCTGCGGGGCGAACTGCATGGCATCGTCGGCGAAGGTGTCGCGCCCGGCCATCGGCGGGACCCTACTCGTGACGAAATCCGAGGTGTCGTCGGCCGTCAGCGTCGATGTGTGGCGACGAAGCCATCGACCGCTCCGACGAATCGCTCGAGCATGGTGGCGAGTAGGGGAAGCTCGTCGTCGTCGAAGGAGCGGAGCAGGTGGGCGAACAGTTCGCTGCGCCGGGCCGAGATGACGGCGTGGACAGTCCGCCCGTCATCCGTTGCGGCCACGACCACGCCGCGGCCGTCGTCGGCCGTCGGCCGGCGCCGTGCGAGGCCTGAGCGTTCGAGTCGCTGGACTGCCCGCGTGGCCGTGGACGGCTCCACGCGCAATGCCTCGGCGAGCTCGCTCATCCGCCAGTCGTCGCGTTGCACCAGGACATCGAGGGTGTCCACCTGTCCGAGTTCGATCTGCTCGGTGCCGAGCGCGATGTCGATGCCGTCGGTGGAGTAGAGGAAGTCGCGCAGCGGGCCGGTGGATGCACCACGGCGCAGTTCGCGCCATGAGAGTCCGATGCGGATGGCGAGCGCCCTGGTGTCGGACGCGTCAGCCGATGGCGCAGCGGTCCGGGCGGGCGAGGCCATGCGAGCAGGGTACTGCTCATCACCGGCCCCGCCCGCACGGGCCTGCGTCAGATCACTGGATGAGGTTGAACGAGTTCGAGGCGTAGAACACGTTGTTGCGGCGCACCTCGAGCGTGTACGAGTCGAGGAGCGTGTTCGGCAGGAAGCCGTCGATCTTCACCTGGATGACGTCGGTTGCGCACGTGGCGAGCTGGCGAGCCGACAGCCGCAGGTTCAGCGCGACGCCGCTGCGGCGGATGACGAAGGTGAGGTCGCGCAGGCGCACACCGGTGCTGAGCGCAATGCGTGCATACAGGGTTGCGCTGTCGTTATCGATGATGTTCGTCTGCACATTCGCACAGGTGCCGTTGTTCACCCACACGCCGGGCGTGGCTGCGTTGGCGGTGCCGTGCCCCATGAGCGCGGCGCTGCCGAGCGCCATGGCCAGTCCGAATGCCTTGATCTTCTTCCCCATGTCGTGGTCTCCCTTCGTATCGACGGGAGGGAACGTACTACCCGCAACGGCGGGCGGAAAGGGGCTGGATGGCCAGTGCTGTCAAGATCGTTGCAAGAGTGCAGTCGGTGGCTGTGACGCTGCGTGGCGGGTGGCTGCGCCGGGTGGTCGCTCAGGGGGTGACGGGGGTGTCCGATTCGGCAGCGGGCGCCTCGATGACCGTGTCGGTGCCGGCCGGCTGCGGCTGGCCGCCGTCGGCGATCGCTGCGGCGGTGAGCAGCATGATGGCGGCGACCCCTGCGGCGAGAGCCGTGGCCACGATGCCGAGCGCGCTCATTGCGGCCTGCTGCAGCCGTGCACGGCGAAGAGCAGCCCGGCGTGTCCGTACTGCAGGCGTGCGGCGGATTCGCTGGTGGCGATGGGCGGTGGCGGCGGAGAGAGGGAGTGTGCTCATGGTGGTCGTGGGTGGCGCGATCTGGGGGTACCTTCGGCACGCGGCGCCGCCGACTTGAGCGGTTTCCGACGGGGTTGGATACGGCACGGCGTGTCACGGCCGACGACACTCTCGTCGTGGCCCCTCCTCCGAAGCAGTGCGCCTCATGCGGACGCGAGATGGCCTGGCGGCGGTCGTGGGCAGCCAACTGGGACAGCGTCCGCTACTGCAGCGACGCCTGCCGCCGCCGCAAGGTGTCGGCGGTCGACGAGCGGCTCGGCTCGGTCATCCTCGAGCTGCTCCAGGCCCGCTCGGCGGACGCCACCATCTGTCCGAGCGAGGCGGCGAGGGCGGTTTCCCCCGAGGGATGGCGAGAGCTGATGGAACCGGCCCGCCGGGCGGCACGGCGACTGGTGGCCGACGGCGTCGTCGAGATCACCCAGTCGGGCCGCGTGGTGAACCCGTCGACGGCGAAGGGCCCGATCCGCATCCGCCTCGCCACCCGCAGGCCCGAGGCCGACGGGAATCGACGCAGCCGGCGAGCCGACGAGCGCAGCTAGATCACCGTCCCCTGGCGCCCGTCGCCTCCCGTGCGGTTCACGTGAACCGCAGTCACCCCGCTGAGAAGTCGGGAGCCTCGCCGCAGGAGGCAAACACTGGAGCCCGAGAAGGGAATCGAACCCTTGACCTACGCATTACGAGTGCGTTGCTCTGCCGACTGAGCTACCCGGGCGGGCGCCGAGATGCTAGCGGCCGCATACTTGGGGGCGCACCTGCGACCGGGCCTTCAGCGGGTGAGGGTGGGCAGGTCGAGCAGCAGGGCGTGCAGCAGCAGCGTCTCGTTGGCGTTCACGCCGAGTGCGCCCATTGCCTCGTGCAGTCGCTCGACGGCGTGCACTGCGGCGTCGTGGCGCACGAGCAGGCCCTGCGCATAGGCGTCGCGGTAGACGCCGGCCATTGCCGACAGTCCGCTGCGCAGCTCGTCGGTGAGGTGCCGGCGCACCTCGCGCTTGTGGCGATCTTCGAGCGACTTGCGGCCACTGCCGCGCTCGCCGAGGGCAGCCACGCGAGCCTCCAACTCGGCCACCTCGCGGTCGTGCCGGGCGCGTATCGGTGCCGCCGACTCCTCGAGCAGCGCTTCGAGCTCGCGGGTGAGGGCCACCACGCTCGCCCCGGTGCCATCGAGGCGAGTTGGCACGGCAGCGAATGCCGCACGGCGCCGGCTGAGTTCGGGATCGTTGGCCAGGTCGCGGGCGCGCGCCATGTTGCCCTCTGCCGCCTTCGCCGCTTCGACGGCGGCCGCTGGGGAGATGCCCTCGGCGATCAGCGCACCGAGCACGGCGGCACTGTCGAGATCGACGAAGTCGATGCGCACGCACCGCGATGCAATGGTGACGAGGCCGGGTGACACCTGATCGGCCAGCACGATGAATGTCGTGTCGGTCGACGGCTCCTCGATGGTCTTCAGCAGCCGGGCCGCCGCATTCGGTGTCTCGGCGGCGAGACGACCGAACTCGTGGAGGATGAGCACCTTTCGGGTCCCCTCAGTCGGCGACATCGATGCCGCATGGACGATGGCCCTCGCTACCTCATCCCATGTCTCGCGGGGACCGCGGCGCACCTCGCGGACATCGGGGTGCTCGCCGGCCAGCGCGAGCCGGGCATCGCGGTGGTCGGGATCGTCGGCACCCGCCATCAGCAGGGCGGCGAAGGAGCGTGCTGCCTCGTCCTTGGTGCAGCCCGGAGGGCCGATGAACATGTAGGCGTGCACTGCCGATTCGGCAGCTCGGGCCAACTGGGCAATGGCGCGCTCTTGGCCGACGACGGCATCCCACACCGATGGACTGTTGCCGGCGGGCATCAGATGCCCAGCCGATCGCCGACGGCGGTGCGCACGGCCGCAGCGACGGCATCGAGTGCTGGCGTGGCATCGACCACGATCCAGCGATGCGGGTCGGCCGCAGCCATGTCGCTGAAGCCGTCACGCACGCGCTCGTGGAAGCCGCCGTCCTCGCGCTCGAAGCGGTCGAGGGAGCGACCGCGCATGCGACGGGCGAGCACGTCGGCTGGGGCGTCGAGCAGCACCACGAGGTCGGGCCACAGCCCGTCGACAGCCCAGTCGTTGAGCTGGCGCACCTCGTCGATCGGCAGTCGTCGGCCGTAGCCCTGGTAGGCGAGGCTCGAGTAGACGCTTCGATCGCTCACGACATGGCGGCCTGCAGCGAGCGCGGGGCGCACCACCTGGTGGAGGTGCTGGGCGCGGTCGGCGGCGGCGAGCAGTGCCTCGGCCCGATACGACAGGTCGCCCACCTCGGTGTCGTGGAGGATGCCGCGGATGCGCTGGCCGATGGCGGTGCCGCCGGTCTCGCGCGTCAGCACGGCGCCGAGCGTGTCGGCAAGCCGGGCCGCGACGCTGCTCTTGCCGCAGCCCTCCGACCCCTCCAGTGCGATGTAGCGACCCATATCCGGAGCACGAACCCTACCCAGCCGGTGTGCGGCGGGCCGGGTGGCGGGTCAGGCAGCGCTGTCGGGTCCGCCGTCGGCCGACGGAGGCGAGTCGGCGATCGTCGTCGCCCTCGCAGATGACGACTTCTTGGCGACGGCGCCGGTGGCAGTCTTCTTGGCCGCACCCTTCGATGCCTTCTTCGCAGGACTCTTCTTCGCGGCCTTCTTCGCAGGGCTCTTCTTCGCCGCCTTCTTCGCGGTGCCAGCCTTCTTCGCTGCCGCCTTCTTCGTGGCGGCAGCGCGCTTGCCCGCCACTCCGCCCTTCTCGATGAGGGCATCGCGGCGCAGTGACAGCAGCTCGTAGGCGCGCTCGGGCAGCATTGCCTCGAGGCGGTCGCCCTTGCTGAGCGATGCGTTGGTCTCGCCGTCGGTGACGTAGACGCCGAACTTGCCCTCCTTGGCGAGGACCGGCTTGCCGCTCACCGGATCCGTGCCGAACTCGCGCAGCGGGGGCTTCGCAGCGGGGCTGCCGCCGCGGCGGAACACCTTCGGCTGGGCGAAGATCGCCAGCGCCTCGTCGAGCGTGATGGTGAGCAGCTGCTCCTCGCTCGAGATCGTGCGGTAGTCCTTGCCCTTCTGGATGTACGGGCCGTAGCGGCCGTTGTTGGCGAGGATCGGCTCGCCGTCGGCCGGATCGATGCCCACCGTGCGCGGCAGCTGCAGCAGCTCGATCGCCTCGGCGAGCGACGTGCGCTCGAGCACCATCGTCTTGAACAGGCTCGACATCTTCGGCTTCTCGAGCCCGGGCGGCAGCTGATCGGGGGTGCCCCACTGCACGTAGGGCCCATAGCGTCCGTTCTTCGCGAAGACCGGCAGGCCCTCGTACTCGCCAATCGGGGTGTCGCCCTTCGGGGCGGCGAGCAGCGCAAGCGCGACATCGAGCGTCAGCTCGTCGGGGCTCATGTCGTCGGGCACGCCGGCGGTGTCGTCGCCGCGCTTCACATACGGCCCGTACTTGCCGGGCTTCACCACCACGAGGATGCCGTCGGGGTCGAGGCCGATCGGGAAGGTGTTCACCTCGGCGGCGTCGATCGAGTCGAGGTTCTCCTCGACGAGGCGCTTCAGGCCGGGAAGGCCCTCGTCGTCGTCGCCGAAGTAGAAGTCCTGCAGCCAGTCCTGCTTCTGGCGCTCGTTGCGGGCAATGGCATCGAGGTCTTCCTCGATCCGTGCCGTGAACGCGTAGTCGACGAGTTCGTCGAAGTGGCGCTCCATCAACCCGATCACGGCGAACGCCGTCCAGGTGGGCACGAGTGCCTGACCCTTCTTCCACACGTAGCCGCGGTCCTGCACGGTCTGGATGATCGATGCCCACGTGCTGGGCCGGCCGATGCCCAGCTCTTCGAGCTTCTTCACCAGCGACGCCTCGGTGTAGCGGGCGGGCGGCGTGGTGGTGTGGCCCTGCGGCTCGAGCGATGCCACGGCCACGCGGTCGCCGGCGGCGAGCGGGGGCAGCAGGGCCTCCTTGTCGTCGTCGCTCGTGTCGTCGGTGCTCTCGACGTAGACCTGGCGATAGCCGGCGAAGGTGATGGTGGTGCCGCTGGCGGCGAACACGGCGTCGGTGCGGCGGCCGTCCTCGTCGACCTCGGCACCGAGGCGCACCGACACGGTGGTGCCAGTGGCGTCGGCCATCTGCGAGGCAAGGGTGCGCTGCCACACGAGCCGATAGAGCGCCAGTTCCTGGGAGTTCATCTCGCCGGCGACGGAGTCGGGCGAGCGCAGCGGGGTGGTGGGGCGGATCGCCTCGTGTGCCTCCTGGGCATTCTTCACCTTGGTGCTGTACTGGCGTGGCTGGGCCGACAGGTAATTGGCCCCGTAGGCCTGCTGCACCTCGCTGCGAACTGCGGCGAGCGCCTCGTCGCTCAGCACCACGTTGTCGGTACGCATGTAGGTGATGAAGCCGCGCTCGTAGAGGCCCTGCGCAAGGCGCATCACCTGTGCCGCGCCGAGGCGCAGCTTGCGACCGCCCTCCTGCTGCAACGTGCTGGTCATGAACGGCGCCTTCGGGCTGCTGCGGTACGGCTTCTCCTCGACCGAGCGAACGCTGAACTCGGCGGCGGCGAGGCGTGCGGTGAGTGCGAGGGCACGGGCCTCGCCCACCACGACGACCGTCTCCTTCGGGCGGCCGTCGCTGTCGAAGTCCTTGCCGGTGGCCACCTTCACGCCATCGAGGGCGACGAGCGTGGCCGAGAACGACGGCGCAGTGGCGGTCTGCAGGGCGATGTCCCAGTAGTCGGCGGTGACGAAGGCAATGCGCTCGCGTTCGCGTTCGACGATGAGGCGCACGCTCGGGCTCTGCACGCGGCCGGCGGAGAGCCCGCGGTTCACCCGCCGCCACAGCACCGGCGAGATCTCGTAGCCGTAGAGACGGTCGAGCACCCGGCGGGTCTCGGCGGCGTCGACGAGCCCGTAGTCGATGCCGCGGGGGTTGCTGACGGCGTGGTCGATGGCGGCCTTGGTGATCTCGTGGAACACCATCCGCTTCATGGGGATCTTGGGCTTCAGGTACTCGAGCAGGTGCCAGCTGATGGCCTCGCCCTCGCGGTCTTCGTCGGTGGCGAGGTACAGCTCGCTGGCGTCCTTCATCGCAGCGCGCAGCTCGCGGACCACCTCGCGCCCCCGCTCGGTGAGCTCCCAGTTGGGCTTGAAGCCGTTGTCGACGTCGATCTGCAGGCCGTTGCTGGGCAGGTCGGCGACGTGCCCCACCGAGGCGCGCACGTCGTACGCATTGCCGAGGAACTTGGCAATGGTCTTCGCCTTGGCGGGCGATTCGACGATCACGAGCGGACGGGACATCGGCGTATCGCTAGGGGATGGAGTGCGGCGTTGTCAAGCAGCCCTGTGGCTGTGGACAACTGCTGAACGGACCGTGACCCTTGTGGCGCAAGGGTTTGCCGGAGGGGGTCAGGCTCGCACCAGGCGGTCGTCGGGGTCGGGGTCGCCGTCGTCATCGGCGTCACTGGCGACATCGTGGTCGTGTGCCGCTGCAATGGCGCCGCCGCCGGCAGGGGTTCCAGCCGCCATCGAGGCCAGTTCGAGGTCGATGTCGTGCGAGCCCTCGATGTTCACGCGCGGCAGCCAGCGGTCGATCCACGCCGGGAGCCACCAGTTGCGGGCGCCGAGCAGCGACATCGTGGCCGGCACCAGCACCATGCGCACGACGGTGGCGTCGACGAAGACGGCCACCGCCATGCCGAGGCCGAACAGCTTCAGCTGGCGGTCGTACCCGAGCACGAAGGCCGAGAACACAGCCACCATGATGAGGGCGGCGGCAGTGATCACCCGCGCAGTGACGGCGAGGCCGTCGGCAACAGCGCTGTCGTTGTCGCCGGTGCGGTCGAACTCCTCTTTCATGCGCGAGAGCAGGAAGACCTCGTAGTCCATCGAGAGTCCGAACACGATGGCGAACAGCATCATCGGCGCCCACGCCTCGACCGGGCCGGCTTTGCCGACGCCGATCAGCTCTCGGCCCCAGCCCCACTGGAAGATGGCGACGATGACGCCGTAGGCGGCGCCGACCGACAGCAGGTTCATCACGACGGCTTTCAGCGGTACCAGCACGCTGCGGAACACGAGCATGAGGATGAGGAAGCTGAGCACGAGCACGCCGCCGATGAGGTACGGCAGGCGGCCGGCGAGATAGCCGGAGAAGTCGACCGAGGCAGCGTTGAAGCCGCCCACCTTCACGTCGAGCCCGGTGGTGGGCAGCACCTCGCTGCGCAGCCGGTTGACGAGATCGGTGGTGGCCTCGTCCTGGGCGCTCGATGTGGGGAAGACCGTCCAGATGGTGATGGTGTCGCTCAGTGCCTGGGGGGCGGGCGGCAGTGCGACGCCGGGGTCGGCTGCGATGGCCTCGGTGACGGCGGCGATGCCGGCCTCGTCGGCGGCCGGGTCGTCGGTGACGAGGAGGAGCGGCGCATTGAAGCCGGGACCGAAGCCGTCGGAGACCATGTCGTAGGCGCGGCGTGCGGTGTAGTCGGCGGGGAGGTTGCCGGTGTCGCCGAAGCCGAGGCGGATGTCGAACAGCGGGAGGGCGAGCACGACGAGGATGGCGCTGCCGCCGGCGAAGGCCCGCCACGGGCGTCGCTGCACGGAGCGGCTCCACCGGTACCAGAACTGCTGCTCGCGCGGCTTGGGAGTGCGCTCACGCAGCAGGCTGCGCATCGGGCCTGCGAATGGAAGGAACCGGGTGAGCCACACCAGCACGCCGAGGCCGAAGGCTGCACCGAGCAGCGCCCAGTTGTGGCTGATGACACCGACGACGGAGGCAGCCACCCACACCACGACGCCTGCCGCAGCAGCGCGGGTGGTTCGCTCGACGCGCTCGCCGGCGAAGCCGAGCAGTGCCGGCAGCAGCGTGACGGAGGCGACCATCATCGAGAGCACGGCGATGGCTCCCGCAACGGCGAGGCCGCGCACGAACGACAGGCCCACCACGAACAGGCCGAGCAGCGAGATCATCACGGTGACGCCAGCGAACAGCACGGCGCGGCCCGAGGTGTCGACAGCGCTCACGGCGCTGTCCTCGGTGCTCAGCCCGCGGTGCAGGTTGTCGCGGTAGCGCGAGACGATGAAGAGCGCGTAGTCGATGCCGACGCCGAGACCGATCATCGCCGCCATCTGCGTGGCGAACTCGGGCATGCGGAACACAGTGGAGGTGAGGCCGATGATGCCGATGCCGCTGAAGAGGCCGAACACGGCGGTGCCGAGCGGAAGGCCCATGGCGAGCACCGAGCCGAACGCGACCAGGAGGATGATGACAGCGGCGAGGAATCCGAGGGCTTCGCTCGGCGGGAACTCGAACTCGGCGAAGAGCTGGCCGCCGTACTCGATCTCGAGGCCCGGCACAGCGATGCCAGCGCCGAGATCTTGGATGCGGCCGGCAAGGGCGAGCTGCTCGGACTGGCTGGTGACCTCGTAGGCGATCTGCGCGAACGAGATGGGCGCAGTGGTGCTGTTGAAGAACGCGCCCTCCTC